>NZ_CATKPX010000015.1:0-170788 GCF_949767755.1 Pseudomonas sp. IT-P4
TTCGGCGGGTTTTTTTTACCTGAAATTCAAGGTCACTCCACAATGACGATGCTGCCATCGGCTTGCTGGCGGTAGATGGTGTAGGGCAGCAGCAGTGTGTCCATCGCCCCGGACACGACCACGTCGAGCAGTACTATAGCGGGGGCGGGACCATGTACCTGCGCATCCCGACCGTCTTCGAGGGCCGCGTTCAGGTAGCAGAAGTCGTAGGTCACGCCGCTGTAGATTCGTGGCACCGCGCCGCAATAACTCTTGTGGTCCTTGAGGCTTTTTGCGGCCGCTTCGTCACTGCGCACAACCGTCTGAATCGTGCCGCAACCCGCTAGCACCATTGCCACCAATAGCATTGCCTGAGTTTTCATGCCGTCAATCCTTCGCCGGAAAGCATCAATCTATTTCAGTCTGAAACAAATATCACTCACGCCATGGGCGGCAAACGGCGCTTGACCGGGGTTTTCTTGACGATTGCCGTATTGGTTTCAGCGTGGGTGTTGAGACGGTCGAGCAGGGTGTCCAGTTGCTCCATCGAGCGCACATGCAGGCGCGCAATGAAACAGTCGTCGCCGGTGACCTTGTCGCACTCGGTGAATTCGGGAATGGCCATGATTTGCCGTTCCACTTCCTGCAGTTGCCCCGGTAACGGGCGAATACGCACGATGGCCTGGAGTTGATAGCCAAAGCATTTCGGGTCGATTTCAACGGTGTAGCCCTTGAGCACGCCGCGCTCTTCCAGGCGGCGCAGACGCTCGGCGACGCTGGGGGAGGACAGGCCGCTGATTTGCGCCAAGGCCTTGAGCGAGCGTCGCGAGTCTTCCATCAGTGCCGTGATCAGCACCTGGTCGATGTCATCGGTCATGGCAAAATCCTCTGTTAGGCATTTTTTCAAAATGGCCTTTATAAAAAAGGCAGATTCAGAGTTTAGCCTGCTTTTTGCTCTGGAGTAGTCCCTGGGTGCATTGGCATACTTTGGCCACAAACAGAGGAGTCTGATGATGGATAAAACCCTACGCCGCGGTTCGTTCGAAATGACGGCCGCCATGCTGATCTCCGGTACCATCGGCTGGTTCGTGCTGGTGTCCGGGCAACCGGTGCTGGACGTGGTGTTCTGGCGCTGCCTGTTCGGTGCCGGCACCTTGCTGCTGATTTGCGCAGCTTTCGGCTTTCTGCGTCCCGGCATTCTGACCCGCACTACGTTCCTGCTGGCGGTGCTCAGCGGTGTGGCGATTGTCGGCAACTGGGTGCTGTTGTTCGCGTCCTACTCCCGGGCATCAATTGCCATCGGCACCGCCGTCTATAACGTCCAGCCGTTCATGCTGGTCGGGCTGGCGGCTTTGTTTCTCAACGAAAAGATCACCGCGCAGAAACTGACCTGGCTGGGCGTTTCGTTTCTCGGGATGCTGGCGATTGTCAGCGCCCATGGCAGCCAGGGCGAGAGCGGCAGCGACTACCTGATGGGCATTGCCCTGGCGTTGGGCGCGGCGTTTCTCTATGCGATTGCCGCGTTGATCATCAAGCGTTTGACGGGTACGCCGCCGCATTTGATCGCGCTGATCCAGGTCAGCACCGGCGTGCTGTTGCTCGCGCCATTCGCGAATCTTTCGGTATTGCCCCAGGCACCGAGCGCGTGGGCCAGCCTGGTGACGCTGGGCATGGTGCACACCGGTGTGATGTACGTGTTGCTGTACGGCGCGATTCAAAAACTGCCGACCGCGCTGACAGGTGCGTTGTCCTTCATCTACCCGATCGCGGCGATTTTCGTCGACTGGTTTGCCTTCGGCCATCGCCTGGAGCCGCTGCAATGGATCGGCGTCGCGGCGATTTTGCTGGCCGCTGCCGGCATGCAACAAGGCTGGTCGCTGAAGTTTCGGCGCACGGTGACGCCGTAACCCGCGCCCCAGGCGTCAGATGTTCCAGCGCGGCGCGCTCTTGGCCAGGCGCTGGCGCATCTCGCCGACGTTGGCGGCCAGTTGTTGAGTCAGCAAGCGGTACCCGTCCAGCGTGTTGTAGACCGGTGCATCGAGGCTGACGAGGGGCACATCCACGGGGCGATTGAGCCGCTGGGCGGCGCCTGATTTCAACGCCCGGGCCATGCCGATCAATTGCACGCGAATCTGCCGATGTTCGGCTTTCAAGGCCGTTTGCATCAGCAACATCGCCTCGGGGTCATTGGTATCCGGTCGGGTATTGCCGAGGATCTCCAGGGTGCTGACGCACATGCGCAGGTTGCGCTGGAGAGCATCGAGGTCGGTCATGGAGATCTTCACTTCCTTGGACACCGAGGGCATCAGTGAGCGAAGTTGCACCATCGCCGCGTTCAGGCGGGTCATGAGCTTGAGGTGTTCGTCGGCGGTGATAGCCTGGCCGTCTATGATGCGCCCATGGATTTTCGCGCAATCACGCAGCGCATCGGCCAGGTTGTAGCGCCAGGAATAAACCGCATACAACGGCAGGGCGAAGGAAAACGCCAAGGCCAGGGCAATGCCGATCAGGATGTCCACTCCGCGCCACAAGCCATCGGTAACCGGGTTGTCGCCGTGCCCCGCGACGATGAACACGGTAATCGCCGATAGCAGTGCGGTGTAGCCACCCTTGCCGATGGCGTGATATGAGAAAAACCCGCAGACCACCGACATGGCGAAATAGGTCAGCCAGGGCATCCCGAGCCAGGCCTGTTGTGCCACTAGTACCAGGCCGACACCGGCGCCGATCAAGGTGCCGATGGCGCGTTCGGCGGCTTTCTTGCCGATGTTGCCGTGGTGCTGCAGGCCGCCGATCACCACCAGCATGGTCACCGACGCCCACTCACCGTGGGGCAGGTTGATCCCGGTGGTCAGCAGGATCGTCGCCAGCAACCCGAGCGACACCCGCACCGCGTGGATCACCCGGGCATGGCGGTAGCGCCGGTACGGGTCCAGCAACGGACGCAGCAGTCGGCGCAGCAAGGGTGGCAGTCGATGGGCTCTGGATGTACTCAGGCCGGCTCTCCTCAGAAGATGTAGTCGGTGGTCAGGAAGCTCGAACTGCGGCCGCTGATAATCTCGCTGATCAGGTCCTTGTTGGTTTCCTGGAACTTGGTGGCCACCAGGGTACGGATCGAAAACACCCGCAGCGCGTCATGGACCGACAAGGTGCCTTCGGCCGAGTTCTTGCGACCATTGAAAGGATAGGTGTCCGGGCCGCGCTGGCACTGGGCATTGAGGTTGATGCGCCCGACCTGATTGGCGAAGGTGTCCACCAGCCGGCCGACCGCCACCGGATTGGTGCCGAAGATGCTCAATTGCTGGCCGAAATCCGACTCCAGCACGTAGTCGATCACGGTATCCAGATGACGGTACGGCACGATGGGGACGACGGGGCCGAACTGTTCTTCCTGATACACCCGCATCTGCGGCGTGACCGGGTACAGCACCGCCGGGTAGAAGAACGAAGCACGAGCCTCGCCGCCGTTGGGGTTGACCACCCTGGCGCCTTTGCTCTCGGCGTCCGCCACCAGTGCATGCAGATAGTCGACCTTGCCCGATTCCGGCAGGGGTGTCAGGGCTACGCCACTTTCCCAGGGCATGCCGGGTTTGAGGTTGGCGAGCCTGGCATTGAATTTGTCGATGAAGGACTCGACCACGTCTTCATGGACAAACAGGATTTTCAGGGCGGTGCAGCGCTGGCCATTGAACGATAGTGAACCGGTCAGCGCTTCACTGACCGCATTGTCCAGATCCACTTCCGGCAGGACGATGCCCGGGTTTTTCGCATCCAGGCCCAGCGCCGCGCGCAAGCGGTGGGGTCTCGGATGGAGTTTTTTCAGGTCACTGGCGGCCTTGTTGGTGCCAATGAAGGCAAAGATGTCGATTTTGCCGCTGGCCATCAGCGCACTGACCGTCTCGCGGCCGCTGCCGTAGATGACGTTGATCACCCCGGTCGGGAAGCTGTCGCGGAAGGCCTCCAGCAGCGGGCGAATCAGCAGCACGCCGAGCTTGGCCGGCTTGAACACCACGGTGTTGCCCATGATCAGCGCCGGGATCAGCGTGGTGAAGGTTTCGTTCAACGGATAGTTGTAAGGCCCCATGCACAGGGCCACGCCCATCGGCACGCGACGGATCTGGCCGAGGGTGTCCTGTTCCAGTTCGAAACGGCTGGAGCGGCGGTCGAGTTCCTTCAGCGCGTTGATGGTGTCGACGATGTAGTCGCAGGTACGGTCGAACTCCTTTTCCGAGTCCTTGAGGTTCTTGCCGATTTCCCACATCAGCAACTTGACCACGGCGTCGCGCTGCTCGCGCATGCGCCCGAGGAAGGTTTCGACGTGCTGGATGCGTTCGGCCACGCGCATGGTCGGCCACAGGCCCTGGCCGCGGTCGTAGGCGCGGACGGCGGCGTCCAGGGCGGTCAAGGCGGTGTCGGCATCGAGCAGTGGCGTGCTGCCGAGGATCACTTGTTCGTCGCCATTCGGGCCTGCCAGGTACACCGGGCTGCGGACCTGGGCCAGCGGCCCGTTCCAGGTTCTGAGTTGGCCATCGACCAGGTACTCGCGCTGCTCGGTCTGGCCGTCAAGGCGGTACTTTTCCGGGATGTCGGCGGGGCTTGGGAACAGATTCTGGAGAATATTGGCTGTGGTCATGTCGCTACCCCTCTGGATTGGCTGATGCACTGATGAATCGTTTTAGCAGACCTCAGCAACGCTTGTCATGACTCATCTCAGCGTTTTTCCGCACGGCGTGATGTCTGGGGATTTGTCGGTGCTTTCCGTCATGGCCTCAGAAGCGCCCCTTGTTGGCCCCCAATGCCCTCAACTCACCCACGCCGGGTGCCTTAGTGTTGACCTCAGCTTGATCACAACAAAAAAGCTGCACCCGGCTGGCCGGGCAGCCAATGAGAGGACAGCCATGCGGGCAAGCCGATTAACTGAAAAGCCTAGCCTTTGTTTGGCCTTGGCGGGGTGCATCTTCGCGGTGTTGCTGGCGGGGTGCGGCGAACAGTCGAACAACCCGCCGACCCGCAGCGAAGCGAGCGCCGCGAGGCCCGCCGACGCCGAGCTGGCGCAGGTCTACGACAACAGCTGCAAGCTGTGCCATGCCAACCCGGCGGCCGGGGCGCCGCTGACCGGCGACATCAAGGCCTGGCAACCACGGGTATTGCAGGGCGCCGACACGCTGCTCGACCACGCGATCAACGGTTACAACGGCATGCCGCCGATGGGCATGTGCATGCAGTGTTCGCAAGAACAGTTCCTGGCGCTGATTGCCTTTATGTCCGGCCAGCCCATCCAATAACAAGAACGGCAGGGTGCGATTCATGACGATGGACCTGACACGGCGTCAGTTGTTGCAACGGGCGAGCGTCATCGGCGCCTTTACCGCGCTCGGCTCAACGCCGGCGCTGGCCGAGCTGCTGCGCGCGCCACGCCTGATTCCCTGGCGCAACTGGTCGGGCGGCCAGAGTTGCCTGCCGGCGGCGCGACTGGCACCAAAGAACCTGGATGAGTTGACGCAAGTGGTGCGCCAGGCCTCCGGCAGGATTCGCCCGGTGGGCTCGGCGCATTCCTTCAGCGCGCTGGTGCCCACCGACGGCACCTTGCTGTCGCTGAGCTATTTCACCGGTTTGCTCGATCACGACCCGCAAACCCTGCAAGCCGAGTTCGCCGCTGGCACGCCGATGTCACGCATGGGCACGCCGCTCAAGGACATCGGCCAGGCCCTGCAAAACATGGCTGACATCGATTACCAGACCCTGGCGGGCGCGATCTCGACCTCGACCCACGGTACCGGCAAAAACTTTCAATCCTATTCGGCGCATGTCTGCGGCATGCAGTTGGTGACTGCCAGTGGCGACGTGCTGGACTGCGACGCCAGTCGCCATCCTGAAGTGTACAGCGCAGCCCGGGTGTCCCTGGGGGCGTTGGGCGTGGCCACCAGGGTGCGCCTGCAAAACCGCCCGGCGTACCGCTTGCGGGAGCGCCAATGGATCGCCAAGACTGAAGAACTGCTGGAGGACCTGGACAAGAACACCCGGGAAAACCAGCACTGGGAAATGCTCGTGGTGACCCATTCGGACTACGCCTTGTCGATCGCCCTGAACGAAACCACCGACCCGGCCACACCGCCGGTGCCGGCGGATGAGGAGGGCGGCAACGAGTTTGTCACGCTGATCGAGAAGATCGACAAATACGCCAGCGACTTCCCGGACCTGCGCCGCACCCTGCTCAACAACCTGCGCCACCTGGCCAGTTTCGATGACCGGGTGGGGGACTCGTTCGATATCTACGCCAACGTGCGCACGGTGCGTTTCAATGAAATGGAATATTCCGTGCCGGCCGAATACGGCCCGGCCTGTTTGCGCGAGATTCTCAAACTGATCCAGGACAAAGACCTGCGCACCTGGTTTCCGATCGAGTACCGGTACGTCAAGGCCGACGACATTCCACTGAGCATGTTCGAAGGCCGCGACAGCTGTTCGATCTCGGTCCATCAGCATTACCAGATGGATCATCACAACTTGTTCGCCGCCATCGAGCCGATTTTCTGGAAGTACAACGGCCGGCCGCACTGGGGCAAGTTGCACACGCTGAACGCGAAAAACCTGCAGCCGCTGTACCCGCGCTGGCAGGAATTCATCCAGGTGCGGCAGGCACTCGACCCCGGCGGCAAATTTCTCAATGCGCATCTGTCTTCCATTCTGGGGGTGAGCTGATGGCCGTCAATCGCCGCAATTTCTTGCTTGGCAGCGCAGGCGTCGGCGCCTTGCTGGTGGGTGTCGGGACGTGGCTGCGGCCGAGTGACCGAGGCGCGCCGTACAGCGATTACTTCCGTACGCTGAACCGCGAACTCAAGGACCACGGGCCGATGCGACCAGTGATGCTGATCGACCTTGATCGGCTGGATCACAACATCGATGTGGTGATGCAATCGGTCAAGCGCGCCGGCAAGCACCTGCGCCTGGTGGAAAAATCACTGCCGGCGCCGGGGCTCCTGGCCTACATCGCCCGGCGCGCCGGCACCCAACGCCTGATGTCGTTTCACCAGCCGTTTCTCAACCATGACGCGGTGCAGTTTGCCGAGGCCGACATTCTGTTGGGCAAGCCGCTGCCCGTGCGTTCGGCCGAGTTGTTCTATCAGTCGCACAAGGGGCCTTTCGACCCTTCGACGCAATTGCAATGGTTGCTCGATACACCGCAGCGCCTGCAGCAATACCTCGCCCTGGCCCAAGGGCTGGGCACGCGAATGCAGGTCAACATCGAACTGGATGTCGGGCTGCATCGCGGTGGCGTCAACAACCTTGGCGTACTCGGGCAGATGCTGACGCTGATCAGCCAGCACCCGCAGCACCTGGAATTCGCCGGGTTCATGGGCTACGACCCGTTCGTGGGCATGGGCGTGCCGGGGATTCTGGGCTCGCCCGAGGAGCTGTTCGCCAAGGTGATGGTGATTTACCACCGCTGCGTCGATTTCACCCGTCGGCAATACCCCGGTTTGTGGCGCGAAGGATTGACCCTCAATACCGCCGGCAGCCCGAGCTATCGCATGCATGAACACGAACAGCTCAGCAGCGAAGTGTCGGTGGGGACGGCGATGCTCAAGCCCACTCACTATGATTTGCCGTCACTGGCCGAGCATGTGCCGGCCGCCTACATCGCCACGCCCGTGTTGAAAAGCACCGGGGCGGTGAATATTCCGGCGCTGGATGACAAGTCCAGGCTGTTTTCCTGGTGGGACACCAATCAGCGCGAAACGTATTTCATCTATGGCGGTAACTGGATGGCGCAGTTCGAGTCGCCCGCGGGGTTGCAGAGCAATGGTGTGTATGGCCGTAGTTCGAACCAGGAAATGGTCAATGGGTCGGCGGCGGTGGGGCTGACGGTGGAGGACCAGGTGTTCTTGCGCCCGACCCAGACGGAGTCGGTGTTATTGCAGTTCGGGGATTTGCTGGCGGTTCGGGGTGGGAAGATTGTGGCTACTTGGCCGGTGTATTCCTGAAATTTGTTAGGTGACTGTTCCGTCGCCTTCGCGAGCAAGCCCGCTCCCACATTTGGAATGCATTCCCCTGTGGGAGCGGGCTTGCTCGCGAAGGCGTCATTTCAGTCAGAACGCATACGGAATACTGACTTTGGCCCAAAGCATTTCCCCTTCAGGCCGGTTTTCCACGTCGAACTCCTTGGCCCAGCGAATCTCCGCGCTGGCGTATTCGAGAAAGGTCCAGTGCAGCGCCGGGCCAATGGCAAACACCTGGCCGCGCACCCCGTCGTTCACGTCCTGGCCATTGAACTGCACGGTGTGGCCGAACTGTTTGTCGTCGGTGGTCTGCTTGAGGTAATAGCCGTTCAACCCGAGCATCAGATTGTCGGTGATCTTGAAACTGGCGGAATAGTCGAAGTGGAAAATCTGCCCTGACTTGTAGTCGGTGTCCTTGTTTTTCTCGTTGAAACTGTAGGTGGTCTTCATCGACACCTCGGTTCTGTCCGTCGGCAGCCAGGTGAAGGAGAACAAGGGTTTGTAGGTGTAGAAATTGTTGCTGGTGTTGGCCAGGCGATCAACGCTGTATTCGCCGGTCGGCACGGTGATTTCGATGGCGGCGCCGAGGGTCAGGTCTGGGCCCATGTCCCAGAGAATGATCGGTGCGACCGTGGTGTCGCCCATGCCTTCGCGGGTGTCCTGCAAGCCGAACACCGAGACTTCCTGCTTGAGCCAGGGCTGCGCGATGTAGCCACCCAGCCGGCCGCCAAACACCCGCACCGGGCTGAGGTAATCCAGGCGCGGAATGACCGCCGTGGACTCGATCTCGACGTTCGGCACCTTGCCGCCGAGGGAGCTGATATTGAGCTTCGTGGCTTTGTAGTGGTTGTAGTAGAGGTTGAAGGCAACCATGTTGTCCGGAAGGCTGTCGGGCGAAAGCGGCAACATGAAAAAGCCGTCGGTGCCGGTGCCGATGTTGTCCACGCCAGCCTCGGTGGCCAGTGCCGGTTGCAGGGCGCAGACGCCGGCCAGGCCAATGACCAGTAGGGGAAGTGTCGTGCGGGTCGGGATCATGGGTGTTCTCATTATTATTGTTAGCGGGCTGTCCGGCATCCATACGAGGGCCGCAACATAGAAATAAGCTGTCTGCGCCCTGCAAGGCAGGGTATTGGCGGCCATTTAGGGGGACTTCTGCGGACAGCCTTTGCACCCTGTGCTAACTTCCTTCGACATAACCGGTTACAAAAATAAGAATGCAGCTCGACCCGGAACGTATAGCCCCATGCAAATGAAAGTGACCGATCCCACCTTTGAACTGGCGCTGGTGTCGCCGTTTCTCCTGCAGACCCTGGCCGAAGTCGCCGAGCAAAAAGGCATCCACCCCGAAAGCCTGTGCCGAGGCTTGGGTTTTACCTTTGAAGACCTGCAGGACCCGGCGCAGCGCATTTCCTATCGCCAGGCCGTGGCCATGATTCAGCGCGCGCTCAAGGCCTTGCCCAATCAGGGGCTGGGCCTGTGGGTCGGCGCGCAGAATGTGCTCGGTACGCTGGGTTTGTTGGGGCATGTGTTGTCGCTGTGCAAGACCCTGCGCGATGCCTTTGAACTGGGCATTCGCCATCAACACACCTCTGGCGGCATTGTCGTGTCGAGTGTGGAGGAGGCGGGGGATCGGGTGTTTATCGACGTTGAATGCCGCTTGCCGTTCGCCGACGTGCAGTTGTTCGCGGTCGAGGAGTTTTTCGCCAGCCTGCTGGTGTACGGCCGGGCGCTGGTCGGGGCGGATTTCAAGCCGATGGCCGTGGAGTTCATGCATGCCGCGCCGGAGTATCTCGGCGAATATTCGCGCCTGCTGGGGCCGGACGTGCGTTTCGGCTGCCTGCAAAACCGCATGGTGATCGAGGCACACTGGCTGGGCGTTCACTTGCCCAATCACCATTCCCTGGCCCTGCGTCAGGCCGTGAAACTGCTCGAGCTGGAAGCCGCGCAGGTGCACCAGAAAATGGACCTGATCCAGGCCGTGGAACGGGCGATTGCCCGGGACCTGACCGAAGGCAGCCACATCGAGAAAATCGCCGGCGACCTGAACATGAGCAGCCGCACCTTGCGCCGCCGCCTCACCGAACATGCATTGACCTTCGAAGCGCTGCTGGAACAAGTGCGTCAGGCCCGCACCATGAGCCTGCTGGCCAACCCGGACATGTCCATTGAACGCATCACCGAAGAAGTCGGCTACAGCGACGTGCGCAGCTTTCGCCGGGCGTTCAAGCGCTGGACCGGCATGAGCCCGAGTGCGTTCCGCAACGAAATCCCCAGCGTGGTTTGATCTTTTGTGGCGAGTGGCTTCTGTGGCCTCTCACGGCACACAAACCCTCGTACTCCGGTTAAACTCTGTGCTCTTTTTCAAGGAGTTCATATGAGCCATTACCAGCCGGGCATTCTCGCCACCCCTGTTCCGCCTCAAGCCCGCCATATGTTCTTCGCCCTCGAATCCGCCGCGGCACTGCCGGCTGCGCTCGACAACTTGATGCAACGGGTGGACGGGAAATCGGCTGTCGTCGGCTTCGGCGAATCCCTGGTCAAGGCACTGGAGGGGCAGATCGAAGGCCTGCGTACTTTCCCGGCTTTGGCGGGTGTCGGCGTCGACAATCCGTCGACTCAACATGCGCTCTGGTGCTGGCTGCACGGTGAAGACCGTGGCGAGTTGCTCAACCGCAGCAACGCCATCGAAGCGGCACTGGCCCCGGCGTTGCGCCTGGTGCAGATGAACGAAACTTTCCGCCACATGAATGGCCACGACCTGACCGGCTATGAAGATGGCACCGAGAACCCCCACGACGCCGCCGCCGTGGCCGCCGCCCTGGTGGGTGAGGGCGCGGACGGTACGGTGGGTGGCAGCTTCGCCGCGATCCAGCAGTGGCAGCATGACCTGAAAGGTTTCCATGGGCTGTCGGCGGATGAAAAAGACAACATCATGGGTCGCCGCTTGAGCGATAACGAAGAGCTCGACGACGCGCCGGTTTCCGCCCACGTCAAACGCACCGCCCAGGAAAGCTTTGCGCCCGAGGCCTTCGTGGTGCGTCGCTCGATGCCGTGGATCGAAGGCGACCGCGCCGGCCTGATGTTCCTGGCCTTCGGCTTTTCCCTCGATGCCTTCGAAGCCCAACTGCGCCGCATGAGTGGCCTGGAAGACGGCATCACCGACGGTCTGTACCGCATCAGCCGTCCGATCACCGGCGGCTACTACTGGTGCCCGCCGCTCAAGGACGGTCGACTGGACCTGCGCGCATTGCGCGTCGGCTGATAAGCAAGGAGAGCCTATGAACCTGGTGCGCTGGGGCATGATCGGCTGTGGCAGTGTCGCTGAACGCAAAAGCGCGCCAGCCTTCTACAAGGCACCCGGATCGGCGTTGGTGGCGGTGATGGGCCGGCGCCTGGAAGCCGTTACCGACTACGCCGCGCGCCACGGTATCGCGCGGGTCTACACCGATGCGCAGGCGCTGATCAACGATCCCGAGGTCGACGCGGTGTACATCGCCACGCCGCCCGACAGCCATCACGCCTATGCCTTGCAGGTGGCCGCCGCCGGCAAGCATTGCTGCGTGGAAAAACCGATGGCGCTGAATGCCGGGCAAAGCCGCGAGATGCAGCAGGTGTTTGCCGATGCCGGGCTGCACTTGTTCGTGTCCTATTACCGACGTTCGTTGCCACGCTTCCGGCAAGTGCGGCAATGGCTGGAGGAAGGGCGGATCGGCGAGGTCCGGCACCTGAGCTGGACCCTCACCAAAGCCCCGTCGGCAGCGGATCGCAATGGCAGTGAAAACTGGCGCACCGATCCGGCGATTGCCGGTGGTGGCTACTTTGCGGATCTGGCCAGCCATGGCCTGGACCTGTTTCAGTACCTGCTGGGCGATATCGTCGAAGTCGCCGGGTTCACCGCACGCCAGGCCGGTATGTATGCGGCCGAAGATGCCGTCAGCGCCACCTGGCGGTTTGCTAGCGGGGCTCTGGGCATGGGCTGCTGGAACTTCGTTGCGGACCGTCGCGAAGACCGGGTCGAAGTGATTGGCAGCAAAGGCCGGATCACCTTTTCAGTCTTCGATGAACACCCGGTCGAGCTGCACGCCGATGAACACCTCAGCCTGACCATCGAGCATCACGCCCACATTCAGTGGCACCACGTAATGGGCATGAATGCGCATATTCGTGGCGAGGCCCAGCACCCGGCCGTGGCCGAGCAGGCGCTGAAGACCGATTGGGTGATGGACCAGATCCTCAAGCGCCACTGATCCTTCAGACCACACACAATCCCCTGTAGGAGCTGCCGGAGGCTGCGATCTTTTGATCCTGGCTTAAAAAACAAAATCAACAGATCGCAGCCTGCGGCAGCTCCTACAGTTTTTGGTTGTGTTGCACTTCTAACCTTATGCGCATTCGGTATTTCTCAAGCCTGTCATAACCTCTCTAAGATCACGTCATAACTCGTTATAACAAGTGATCTGCCATGACCGATAACGTTCTATCCCTGAGCAGCGTCCCGTTGCACACCCAGCTGCGAGACGTGCTGCGCGCACGCATCCTCGACGGCGAATACCCGCAAGACAGCCAGATGCCTTCCGAAAGCGAGCTTGGCGCGTTGTTCAAGGTCAGTCGCATCACCGTGCGCCAGGCCTTGGGCGACCTGCAAAAGGAGGGGCTGATCTTCAAGATCCACGGCAAGGGCACCTTCGTCGCCAAGCCGAAAACCTTCCAGAACGTCAGCACCCTGCAAGGCCTGGCCGAGTCCATGACCGGTCGCGGCTATGAGGTGATCAACCGCCTGCGCAGCTTCAAGTTCATTGCCGCCGACAAGCTCGTCGCCGAGCGTTTGCAGGTGGCCGAAGGCGAGGTCGTGGCGCAGATCAAGCGTGTGCGCCTGATCAATCGCGAGCCGGTTTCCCTGGAAATCACCTACCTGCCCAAGGCCGTTGGTGAGCGCCTGGAAAAAGCCGACCTGGTCACCCGCGACATTTTCCTGATCCTGGAAAACGACTGCGGCCTGGCCCTGGGGCACGCCGACCTGGCCATCGATGCGGTGCTGGCCGACAGCGACCTGACCCAGGCGCTGAACGTTGAACCCGGCTCGCCGATCATGCGCATCGAGCGCCTGACCCATGATGTCGAGGGTCGGCCGCTGGACTTCGAACACCTTTACTACCGTGGCGATGCTTTCCAGTACCGCCTGCGGATCGACCGGCAAAAAGGGGAGCAGGCATGACGCGCAGCACGTTGGAGCAGGAATACGACATCGTTGTCATAGGCGGCGGCACCGCCGGCCCCATGGCGGCGATCAAGGCCAAGGAACGCAACCGCGACCTGCGGGTGTTGTTGATCGACAAGGCCAACGTCAAGCGCAGCGGCGCGATCAGCATGGGCATGGACGGCCTGAACAACGCGATCATTCCCGGTCACTCGACGCCTGAGCAATACACCAAGGAAATCACCATCGCCAACGACGGCATCGTCAATCAGGCCGCGGTGTACGCCTATGCCACCCACAGCTTTGAAACCCTCTCGCAACTGGACCGCTGGGGCGTGAAATTCGAGAAGGACGAAACCGGCGACTACGCGGTGAAGAAGGTTCACCACATGGGCGCTTATGTGTTGCCGATGCCGGAAGGGCACGACATCAAGAAAGTCCTCTATCGGCAGTTGAAGCGCGCGCGGGTGAGCATCACCAATCGCCTGGTCTGCACCCGATTGCTGACGGACGAAGAGGGCGCGGTCAACGGGGTGATGGGCTTTGATTGCCGCACGGCGGACTTCCATGTGATCAAGGCCAAGGCAGTGATCCTCGCCTGCGGTGCCGCCGGACGCCTGGGATTACCGTCCTCCGGCTACCTGATGGGCACCTACGAAAACCCGACCAATGCCGGCGACGGCTACTCGATGGCCTACCACGCCGGGGCCGAACTGGCGAACCTGGAATGCTTCCAGATCAACCCGCTGATCAAGGATTACAACGGCCCGGCCTGCGCCTACGTCACCGGCCCCTTGGGCGGCTACACCGCCAACAACAAGGGCGAACGCTTCATCGAGTGCGACTACTGGAGCGGGCAGATGATGTGGGAATTCCATCAGGAGCTGGAAAGCGGTAATGGTCCGGTGTTCCTCAAGCTCGATCACCTGGCCGAGGAAACCATCCAGAACATCGAAGAGATCCTGCACAGCAACGAGCGTCCGAGTCGCGGCCAGTTCCACGCCAATCGCGGCACCGACTACCGCACGCAGATGATCGAGATGCACATCTCCGAGATCGGTTTTTGCAGCGGGCATTCGGCGTCGGGGGTGTGGGTCAACGAGAAGGCCGAGACCTCGGTCAAGGGCTTGTACTCGGCGGGGGACATGGCCGCCGTGCCGCACAACTACATGCTTGGCGCGTTCACCTACGGCTGGTTCGCTGGCCACAACGCGGCGGATTTTGTCGCCGGGCGCGAGTTTTCGGCGCTGGATGCGCGGCAGATCGAAACCGAAAAGCAACGGGTCTACGCACCGCTGGATCGTGAGCACGGCCTGCCACCGGCCCAGGTCGAGTACAAGCTGCGGCGCTTCGTCAATGACTACCTGCAACCGCCGAAAGTGACCAGGAAGATGCAGATCGGCCTGCAACGCTTCAGCGACATCCAGCGTGATCTCGACCAGATCAAGGCCCACAACGCCCACGAACTGATGCGCGCCATGGAAGTCAGCATGATCCGCGACTGCGCCGAAATGGCCGCCCGGGCTTCATTGTTCCGCGCCGAGAGCCGCTGGGGGCTTTACCACCACCGCGTCGATCACCCGCAACGCAACGACCGCGACTGGTTCTGCCATTGCCACCTGAAGAAAGACGAAAACGGTTTGATGAGCAGTTTCAAGAAAGCCGTCGAGCCTTACATCATCCCGCTCGATGCCGACGAGTTGCAGGCCTACGACCGGCTGCGGGTCGGCGCGGATGCCGCCTGAGCATCACCCAAGAGAGAGACCGTGAAATGGCCTATCAAGCCCAGGAAATCTTCTTCCGTTCCAACGCCCCCGTCACCATCGACGAGGACAAATGCATCGCTCACAAAGGCTGCACCGTGTGCGTCGACGTCTGCCCGATGGACCTGCTGGCGATCAACCCGGCCACGCAAAAGGCCTACATGGCGTTCGATGAATGCTGGTACTGCATGCCCTGTGAAAAGGACTGCCCGACAGGGGCTGTGAAAGTAGAGATCCCGTACCTGCTGCGCTGAAACACTATCAACTGTGGGAGCGGGCTTGCTCGCGAAGAGGCCAGCCCAGACAACAAAACGCCATCCGGCACCACCGGACGCCTGATTCAAGACACCCCTCGTTTCCCACCGCGCCCTGATCGTGGCGGAGACGAACATCCAATAAATGATTCGAGGGGAAACACTCATGATGTTGCGTGCAGCTTTAGCCGGTCTGGTACTGGCTTCATTCACCCTGTCGGCCTCGGCCGAAACCATCCGCATTGCCATCGGCACCCAGGACACCACCATCAACTGCGCCGCCGGCGGATTGTTGATTCGCGAACTCGGTCTGCTGGACAAATACCTGCCCCACGATGGCCCCTACAAAGACGCCCAATACGAGGTGCAGTGGAAAAACTTCACCAGCGGCGCCCCCCTGACCAATGAGATGGTGGCCGGCAAGCTCGACTTCGGCGCCATGGCCGACTTCCCCGGCGCGTTCAACGGCGTGGCGTTCGAAACGGCGGGCAAGCACAGCCTGTTCATCAGCGTGCTGTCGGGCAGCATCAAGGGCAGTGGCAACGGCATCGTGGTGCCGAGCGCATCGGGCGTGCAGTCGCTCGCAGAGCTCAAGGGCAAGACCATTTCCGTGCCGTTCGCTTCCACCGCCCATGGCATGTTGCTGCGGGCCGTCGCGGCCCAGGGCTGGGACCCGCTCAAGGACGTGAACATCATCGCCCAGCCGCCGGAAGTCGCCGGCTCCGCGTTGCAGGCCGGCAAGATCGATGCCCATGCTGACTTCGTGCCCTTCGCCGAACTGTTCCCCAGCCGCGGTTTCGCGCGCAAGATTTATGACGGTGCCCAGGCCAACGCGCCGACCTTCCACGGTGCGCTGGTCGATCAGGCCTATGCGAAGAAGTACCCGGAAATCGTCGTCGCTTACCTGCGGGCGAGCATCGAAGCCAACCAGTTGCTGGCGGCTGAACCGGAGAAATACAGCGAGTTGATCGCCAGGGTCACCGGGGTCGATGCCGAGGTCAATTACCTGTTCCATGGCCCCCTCGGTGTGCAGACCCGCGACCTGAGCTGGAAGCCGGAATACCGTCAGGCCGTGGGCACCGCCATCGATACCCTCAAGTTGTTGAAGAAGGCCGATCGCGGGCTCGATCTCAACACCTTCATCGACGACCAATACATCCGCGCCGCCTTCAAGGCCTCGAACCTGGACTACAGCGCGCAACTGGCCAGTTACGGGCCGGCGCCGCTCAAGGCCATCGATGCCGCCAGCGGCCAAGCCATCACCGACTTCAGCCACGTGGCGGAAATCTGGGTGCGCGGCGAGCCGAAAGTCCGCCAGTACGCCTCGGCGCAAGCGGCGTTTGCCGCGCTGGCCAGCCTCAAGCAGGAAGGCAGGAACATCCGCGCGGTGTACGCCCAGGCCAGCGACAGCGGGATCAAGTTGCTGGCGGATCAGGCGTGGTTTGCCACCGATCGCAAAGGGCAACTGAGCGCGTTCCTGCTCAAGGGCCAGGCCCAACAGTTCGCCACGGCGCAAGGCGGCAAGGTCCTCGACTTCACTGATGCTACCGCGCAGGCCGTGGCGGTTCGCTAACAGTCATAACACCGCAATCCCCTGTGGGATCGCCGCACCGCCGCTCCCACAGGGTCCAGGGTTGAGAGGAATAATTGTGTACCAATCATATTCACGCTGGATCCCCAGAGCCGCATCCTTGCTGCTCTGCCTCGTATTCTGGCAACTCGCCGCCAGCCACCACTGGAACCTCGGCCTGGTGACCTTCGCCAACGTCCCGACACCCGTGGCGGTCATTGAAGCTGCCCTCGGCCTCGGCGACTCGGGCAAACTCGGTCAACACCTGGGCAGCAGCCTCGGCCGGGTGTTCGCCGGTTACCTCGCGGCGCTGATCATCGGCGTGGCCCTGGGCCTGGCCATCGGCCGCTCGAAATGGGCCGAAGATCTCTTGCTGCCGCCCCTGGAAGTGCTGCGCCCGATCCCTGCGGTGGCATGGATTCCCCTGGCGATCCTGATGTTTCCCTCCTCGGAGCTGTCGATGGTGTTCATCACCTTCACCGGCGCACTGTTCCCGATCCTGCTCAACACCGTGCACGGCGTCGAAAGCGTCGACCCACGGCTGATCGCCTCGGCGAAAAGCCTCGGGGCGGGGCGCCGGGCCATCCTGCTGGAGGTCGTTCTGCCGGGCGCTGCGCCCAGCATCATCACCGGCCTGGCCATCGGCATGGGCACTTCGTGGTTCTGCCTGGTGACGGCGGAAATGATCTCCGGCCAGTTTGGCATTGGCTATTACACCTGGGAGTCCTACACCATCCAGAACTACGCCGACATCGTGGTCGGCATGTTGCTGATCGGCGTGCTCGGGATGGGCAGCAGCCTGTTGATCAAGCGTCTGGGCGGGCTGTTCACGCCCTGGCATCGACCACGAGGAAAAGCCTGATGAGCGTTTTTCAACACCTGGAAGGGCGTATCGACATTCGCGGGCTGTCGATCAGCCTGGGCGAGGGCGACACGGCTTTCGAAGCAGTGCAGGGCCTCGATTGCCAGATCGAACCGGGGCAGTTCGTGTGCATTCTCGGGCCGTCGGGTTGCGGCAAATCGACCTTGCTCGGCGCCCTGGCCGGCCACCTGCAACCGCGCACCGGCACCTTGAACGTGGATGGCGCAGCGGTGGCGGGCCCATCGCCACAACGGGGCATGGTGTTCCAGCAGCACACGCTGTTTCCGTGGCGCACGGTGCGTGACAACGTGGCGTTCGGTTTGAAAATGCAAGGCATCGGCAAGGCCGAACGGCACAAGGCAGCGGATGAAATCCTCGCCCTGGTGGGCCTCGAAGGCTTTGCCGGGCGCTGGCCCGATCAGCTCTCCGGCGGCATGCAGCAACGGGTGGAAATCGCCCGGGTGTTGGTCAACCGTCCGCGCCTGTTGCTGATGGACGAACCCTTCGGCGCCCTCGATGCCCTGACCCGATTGAACATGCAGGAACTGCTGCTGGACATCTGGACGCGCATCCGCACCACCGTGGTGTTTGTCACCCATGACATCGACGAAGCGCTGTTCCTCGCCGACCGCTTGCTGGTCATGGGACCGCGCCCCGGGCGGATCATCGAAGACCTGCGCCTGGACTTCCCGAGGCCGCGCTGCACCGAACTGGTGACCAGCCCTGAATTCTCGCACCTCAAACGACATTGCCTCGAACTCCTGCGCCACGAAGACGGTCGGCAACTGCCGCGCCTGAACCCGCTGGGACTTCCTCCTGAAACCAAACTGCCGCGATTTGCCCTATGACCTCACTATTCGATGTAACCGATAACGACGACATTCTTGCCCTGCAGCCGCGCCTGACCGATGACGACCCCGGTGTACGCCGGATCGCGCTGATCGAACTGGCCGATCTCGAGGAGCCGGACGGCCTGCTGTGGCTGATCGATCGACTGGCCGAAGACCCGATTGCAGATGTTCGCGCCGAAGCCGCGCGCCTGCTGGAAGCCTGGGAGGACGAGCCGGTGGTCGAGGCATTGTGCCAGGCCCTGACCGATCCATCTCCGGCGGTTCAGGCGGCCGCCGCGCAAAGCCTCAGCCTGCTCAAGAGTGAAGCGGCGGGCCGAGTCATTCTGCCGTGGACCGGGCACGCCGACAGCGGCGTACGCATCGCCGCATTCAGGGCGTTGCGCGAGTTGCGTTGTCCTGATGCCGCCTCGGCGGCTGCCGCTGCATTGGCCGATGAAAGCGCCAGCGTGCGCCGCGAGGCGGTGGGCGTGCTCGGCTGGCTCAAGCAACTCGATGCCTTGCCGGCCTTGGCGCGGTTGGCCAGCGCTGACCCGGACACTGAAGTTCGGCGCGCCGCCACCGGGGCGCTGGGCCTGGCGTCTGACGCACAGGTGCTGCCGGCCCTGCGCCAGGCCTTGCGCGACGCTGCCTGGCAAGTCCGCGAAGAAGCCGCCACCACCCTGGGTAAGGTCGGCCACCTCGACGCCGGCCCGGCCCTGATCGACGCCCTGGACGACGATTACTGGCAAGTGCGCCTGCGCGCCACCCGCAGCCTCGGTCGCTTGCGTTTTGTACCGGCGCTCGACGCCCTGATCGACACCCTCGGCCACCGCATCAGCAACCTGCGCAAGGAAGCCGCGCTGGCCCTGGGCGAATTGAACGACCCACGGGCCATTGCGCCGTTGCAGGCCGCACAGGACGACGGCGACCCGGAAGTGCGCAAGGCCGTGCGCATTGCTTTGAGTCAACTGCAATGAACCCGCTGGCGATTGGCAATTCCCGCAGCAAACAGCAGTTGCGACTGAACTGGCCGGATGGTCGTGAACAGGTGTTCGAACACGCCGAACTGCGTCGGCAGTGCCCGTGTTCGCAATGCCGGGCGTTTCGGTTGCGGGGGATGGCGCCGATGGTGGATGAGCGGGTTCAGGTGATCGAACTGAATCCGCAAGGGTATGGCCTGCAACTGGTGTTCAGCGATGGGCATGAGCAGGGGATTTATCCGTGGGCGTATCTCTCAAGCCTGACCTGATCCCTGTAGGAGCGAGCTTGCTCGCGATGGACGTGAACGATAAAGCGATGCAGTTGGAGGAATCGGTACGCCTGGACGGTTTTCGCGAGCAGTCGACCGGCCTTATGCTGTGAATACAGGCTCAGTAACGGCTCGGATAAACGCATCGTCCACAGTATTTACTCCATACCGATGCATGAACTCCCTACCATTGGCAAAGCGATTGAAGCGTTTCTGGCTAATCATGTAAAAATAATCACAATGGTTAATTACCTCATCAACATTGTGCGAGGAAACCAGAATAGCGGTGCCCTCACTGGCGGCGCCGCGTAGGCATTGCCAAATATAGCGACGAAATTCCGGGTCTACACCGGCGGTAGGCTCATCGAGAATCACGAAGTCTGCAGAAATTGAAAGAAGAGTGAGAGTAAAGAACCAGCGTGTCTCTCCGTAGCTGCACAGCGATGATTTTTTGTTCCAGATATCTTGGTATCGGTCAACTATCGCAGGGCTCCACGCGCTTAGTTTTTTCAGGGTTTTATCTTGTGTCATGGGCTCGCTTGATGACAGCGCAGTCACCATTTTAAAAATGTCACGCATGCGTAGCGGCGGGGGAGTGGTGATGATTTGAGAAAGGTATAAAAACTGACTGAAGTCGTTTTTTATCAAGCCGGACTTTGCTTTTTTAAGCTCGCAGACGATATCGAAAAAAGTTGTTTTTCCAGATCCATTGGGCCCCAGAATGCCGACAATGTCACCTTGAGCAACCTCAAGAGATGCCTGGGTCAAGAGGGGCTTGTCCGTATAGGAGAAGTCAATGCTCTGCGCCGTGAATTTTTTCATCAGTATCGACTCCATACGGGATTGATTCTCAGGTGTTTGAAGGTTTTGTGCAGTACTGAAATAAATAAAAAAATTATTGCTGTCGTGATGAGTTTGTTGGATTCAAGACCTTGTTCCATTATCTGGCTTGCAAGTGTCAGTGGGTTTGCGAGGTTCAAAGTGTCGGTGATGGGGTTTGATCTGCTGGCACTCATTACGCCGAGAATCAGCATGCAGAACGAAAAAATGGAAAGCAAAGTGTTCGAGTTCTGAAAGTTGATCGGTAATAATGAGAATACAGCCCCGATCGCGCAAAACATGATAAAGCAGATGTAAAAGCGTGGTGTGATATTCAGTAGTTCATTGAGGTCGTAGTTTCCGAA
Source organism: Pseudomonas sp. IT-P4 (assembly GCF_949767755.1). NCBI lineage: Bacteria > Pseudomonadati > Pseudomonadota > Gammaproteobacteria > Pseudomonadales > Pseudomonadaceae > Pseudomonas > Pseudomonas sp. IT-P4. The sequence continues at coordinate 20,889 of NZ_CATKPX010000015.1, forward strand.
TGGTAATTTGGTCGTTAAGTAAAAGGTTGCGCAATAAGATATCGATATTAGCGAGTAGGCAATGAAGTGCGATAAAAGAAAAATCAGTTTCGATTCCTTGGAGTAAATAAATGATCGGGTGAATCCACTTTCCCTTCTTCCGATTATGTAAAAGGCGAATCCGAATAATGCGACACTTGAAGAGATGTAGGCATAAAACCATGCTGAAATCGTAATGTAATTGCTCGAAAAATAGTTGGGGTCTTGCCTGGTTATTGCAAAAAAATAGAACATCGCACAAGGTGATATCATGATCCAGAACAAGGCGATGGGTTCTTTTAATTGTTCTTTTATGAATATGGGTGTTAGGGAGAAAGCTCTGGGCAGAATATTTTTAGTCATTGAGTGTCACTTTTTCAGGCTTGTTGTTTTTTATTTTTCTTTTATTTGTGGGGGCGCTTGGTATTAAGTGGTGCTGCAAGGATTAGTTGATTTTACTGTTGGACGCAAGCGAGAGGATTTTGTGTTGTAGGGGGATTCCTGCATGTTTTTAAGATGCGTCCTGCATGATGTTAGGAACCTTAGTGGCTTGGTTTTGTTTTGGTGTGGATAGTTTCTAGCGTGGAACTGTGAAATTCCTTTTTGAAACTGTGTTTTAGTTTTCGGCAAGCAGAAATGATCTTGCTATGTTAAGTAGAATATTTCTGTAGGAGTAAATGTGCGTTTCGTACTTTTTTTATGGATTTTTATTTTCTTCAGATGCTAATTGTTTTAGAAAGGCGACGAACGGTAGACCCTATTTTTTGATCGTCCGTTTTGTTCGAGTAAGGAGTGCTGGACGTTACGTTTGAACCGGCCTCCTGTAGGAGCTGCCGCAGGCTGCGATCTTTTCGCTCTGGTCTCAAGAGATCGCAGCCTCGTTTCACTCGACAGCTCCTACACGGCCCTTGCCAGGAAAAAGCCAAAAGAGTACAAATGTACTCCATGACGACTCTGACTCCCCGCCGTACCGCCATCCTGACCTTTATCCGCGATCGCATCGCCGAGCACGGTCAGCCTCCTAGCCTCGCTGAAATCAGTGAGGCGTTCGGTTTCGCCTCCCGCAGCGTGGCGCGCAAGCATGTGCTGGCGTTGACCGAAGCCGGGTTTATCGAGGTCAACCCGCATCAGGCCCGGGGCATTCGCCTGCTCGGGCAGCCGCCGCGTCCCGAATTGCTGGACATCCCGGTGCTCGGCCGGGTGGCGGCCGGTGCGCCGATTGGGGCCGATGCGGAGGTGCACAGCCGCTTGCTGCTCGATCCGTCGATCTTCTCGCGGGTGCCGGACTACATGTTGCGGGTGCGGGGTGATTCGATGATCGAGGACGGCATCCTCGACGGCGATCTGGTGGGCGTGCACCGCAGCCCCGAGGCCGTTAATGGCCAGATCGTCGTGGCGCGACTCGACGGCGAAGTCACCATCAAGCGCTTCGAGCGGGTCGGCGATGTGGTTCGCCTGCTGCCACGCAACCCGGCCTACCAGCCGATCATTGTCGAGGCCGACCGGGACCTGGCCATCGAAGGCGTGTTCTGTGGCCTGGTGAGGCAAGGCTGATGGGCGCCGTCGTTGCGCTGGATACGCTGTTCAATGGCGGCCAGGTCTGGAAGGGCCGGCCTGCGCCACCGGCCGCCAGTCCGCAACCCACCGGGCATGCCGCGCTGGACGCCGCGTTGCCCAGCGGTGGCTGGCCGGAGGCGGCGCTGACGGAAATCCTGTTGGCCGGGCAGGGCGTGGGCGAGTTGCAACTGGTGTGGCCGACCCTGGCACGGCTGTCGGCGGCGGGCGAGCGCATCGTGCTGGTGGCGCCGCCTTATGTGCCGTACCCCCAGGCGTGGCAGGGCGCTGGGGTCGATCTGCGGCAGTTGTCGATCATCCAGGCCAGCGAGCGCGATGCACTGTGGGCCGCGGAGCAATGCCTGCGTTCGGGCAGTTGCGGCGCGGTGCTGTGCTGGCCGCACAAGGCCGATGACCGCGCCTTGCGCCGCTTGCAGGTGGCGGCGGAAACCGGCCAGACCCTGGCCTTCGCCTATCGTCCCCTCGGTGAAGCGATCAACCCTTCGCCGGCGGCCCTGCGCATTGCCATCGATGCCCGTCCGGCACAACTGCGGGTGCTCAAGTGCCGCGGCGGCCTGGCCCGTTCGGCGCCGATTGCCTTCGCCGTGGGGCATTGAGGTTGCCATGCGCTGGGTCTGCATTGTTTTCCCGCAATTGGCGCTGGACGCGGTACTGCGTCAGCGCGCCGATCCCGATGAACCCCTGGCGCTGCTGACCGGTCCGGCCCAGCGCCGGGTGCTGCAGGCCGTCAACGGCGAGGCGCGGGCGCTGGGTTTGCGTCCCGGCCAGTCCATGAGCGCGGCACAGGCCTTGAGCAAAGGTTTTGTCACGGCTGAATATGACGCTGCTGAAATCGAACACTGGCAGCGGTTTCTCGCCGCCTGGGCCTATCGCTTCAGTTCCCAGGTCAGCGTGCATTACCCCCGGGCCCTGGTGTTCGAGATCGAATCCAGCCTCGGCCTGTTCGGCGCCTGGCCGCAATTCGAAGCGCTTCTGCGCCGTGAACTCGGTGAACTGGGGTTTCGCCACCGCATCGTGGCCGCGCCCAACCCGGTGGCGGCGCGGGTGCTGGCCAACGCCTATGACGGTCTGGTGGTGCCGGACGATCAAGCCTTGCAGCATCACCTGGGGCAAATGCCCGTCGACCGGGTCGGCCTCGAAGCCTCGGTCGCCACGGCCTTGTCGCGCATGGGCCTGCGCACCTTGAGCCAGGTGCAGGCGCTGCCCCGGCATAGCCTGGCCCGGCGCTTCGAGGCCCAGGTGCTCAAGCACCTGGATGCCCTCTTGGGTTTGCGGCGGTTGGCGCTGGCGTTCTACCTGCCGCCGGACCGCTTCGATGTGCGTATCGAGCTCAATTTCGATGTGCAGTCCCATCAAGCCTTGCTGTTTCCGTTGCGCCGGTTGACGGGAGACCTGTCGGCGTTCCTCTGCGGTCGCGATAGCGGCGTACAGCGTTTCGACCTGCATCTGGAGCACGCCGGGTTGCCGGACACGCTCATCAAGGTCGGCCTGCTCAGTGCCGAGCGCGATCCGGTGATGCTCTTCGAACTGGCCCGGGGGCGGCTGGAGCAAGTCCAGGTCGAGGCGCCGGTGCGCGGCTTTCGCCTGCGCGCCGAGGATTTGCCGACCTTCGTGCCCCAGCATCAGGAACTGTTCGACGATCGCCCGCAACAGTCCTTGCCCTGGGAGCAACTGCGCGAACGCCTGCGTGCACGGCTGGGGGATGACGCGGTGCATGGCTTGCGCTTCCAGGCCGATCACCGCCCCGAGTGCGCGTGGCAGGCCCGTGCCGACAGCCAGCCTTGCGCGGTGCCGGCCGCGGTGAAACGGCCGGGCTGGCTGCTGACTGAGCCGCTGGCCGTGCATCAGGGCTCGGCGCGCATCCTCATGGGGCCGGAGCGTATCGAGTCCGGCTGGTGGGACGGCGACGACGTACGCCGTGACTATTACCTGATCGAAACCCGTGCCGGCCAACAGGGCTGGGCCTACCGGGCGGTCGGTGAGGGCGGCCCCTTGTGGTTGCAGGGCTGGTTCGCATGAGCAGCGACTATGCCGAATTGCACTGCCTGTCGAACTTCAGCTTCCAGCGCGGTGCCTCCAGTGCCCTCGAGCTGTTCCAGCGCGCGAAAAAGCAGGGTTATCAAGCCCTGGCGATCACCGACGAATGCACCCTGGCGGGCATCGTTCGGGCCTGGCAAGCGGCGAAGTCCGTGGAGTTGCCGTTGATCATCGGCAGTGAAATACGCATCGAGAACGGTCCGAAACTGGTGCTGCTGGTGGAGAGCCTCGAGGGCTATCAGGCGCTGTGCCGATTGATCACCCGCGCCCGGCGCCGCACGCAGAAAGGCCAGTATCAGGTGCTGCATGAAGACTTCAGCGAGCCCTTGCCGGGATTGTTGGCGTTGTGGGTGCCGGACGCTGTCGATGCCTTTGAACAGGGGCGCTGGCTCAAACAGGTCTTCGCCGAGCGCCTGTGGCTGGCGGTGCAGTTGCATCGCGGCCAGGACGATGCCCGGCGCCTGGGCGATCTGCTGACCCTGGCCAGGGAGTTGTGCATCGCGGCCGTGGCCAGTGGCGATGTGCACATGCACGCGCGTGGCCGGCGCGCCTTGCAGGACACCATGACCGCGATCCGTCATCACCTGCCGGTGGCCGATGCCGGGTTGCGCCTGCACCCCAACGGCGAGCGCCATCTGCGCAGCCTCGACGTGCTGCAAGCGCTTTATCCGCCCGACTTGCTGGCCGAAACGCTGAACATCGCCCGGCGCTGCACCTTTGATCTTGGCCAGTTGCGTTACCAGTACCCCCGCGAACTGGTGCCGCAAGGACACTCGGCTACCTCGTGGCTGCGTCATTTGACCGAGGAAGGCATCGAGTGGCGCTGGCCAAAAGGGCCGAAAAGCGAAGTGCTGGTGCAGATCGACAAGGAGCTGCAACTGATCGCGGAGCTGGGCTATGAAAGCTACTTCCTGACAGTCCACGACATCGTCCGCTTTGCCCGCCAGCAACAGATTCTTTGTCAGGGGCGTGGTTCTGCCGCCAACTCGGCAGTGTGCTTCGCCCTGGGCATCACCGAAATCGATCCGGATCGCACCACGTTGTTGTTCGAGCGCTTTCTGTCCAAGGAACGTAACGAGCCGCCGGACATCGACGTCGATTTCGAGCATGAACGCCGCGAGGAAGTCTTGCAGTACGTGTTCCAGCGTTATGGCCGGGCCCGGGCCGCATTGACGGCGGTGGTCAGCACTTACCACGCCGCCGGAGCGGTGCGCGATGTGGCCAAGGCCTTGGGCTTGCCGCCGGACCAGATCAACGCCCTGGCCGATTGTTGCGGGCACTGGAGCGATGAAACGCCTCCCGTGGAACGTCTGCGCGAGGGCGGGTTTGACCCCGAAAGCCCAGTGTTGCACCGGGTGCTGAGCCTGACGGGGCAGTTGATCGGCTTCCCCCGGCATTTGTCCCAGCACCCCGGCGGTTTCGTGATTTCCGAGCAGCCGCTGGACAGTCTGGTGCCGGTGGAAAATGCCGCCATGGCCGAGCGCACCATCATTCAGTGGGACAAGGATGATCTCGATGCGGTCGGTTTGCTCAAGGTCGATATCCTGGCGCTGGGCATGCTCAGCGCGATTCGCCGATGTTTCGATCTGCTGCGCCGGCACCGGGGGCTGGACCTGAGTCTGGCGACCATTCCGTCCGAAGATACGGCCACCTACGAAATGATCGGTCGGGCCGACACCATCGGCGTGTTCCAGATCGAATCCCGGGCACAGATGTCGATGTTGCCGAGGCTCAGGCCGAAGACGTTTTACGACCTGGTGATCGAGGTCGCCATCGTTCGGCCGGGGCCGATCCAGGGCGGCATGGTGCATCCGTACCTTCGGCGACGGAACAAGGAAGAACCGGAGGCCTATCCGTCACCGGAACTGGAGGTGGTACTCAAGCGCACCCTCGGCGTGCCGCTGTTTCAGGAACAGGTGATGCAGATCGCCATCGTCGCCGCCGACTACAGCCCCGGCGAGGCCGACCAGCTACGCCGTTCCATGGCCGCGTGGAAACGCCATGGCGGGCTCGAGCCACACAAGGAACGGCTGGCCGCCGGGATGAAGAAAAACGGCTACACCGCCGAGTTCGCCGCGCAGATCTTCGAGCAGATCAAGGGCTTTGGCAGCTACGGTTTTCCCGAGTCCCACGCGGCCAGTTTTGCCTTGCTGACCTACGCCAGTTGCTGGTTGAAATGCCACGAGCCGGCGGCCTTCGCCTGTGCGCTGATCAACAGTTGGCCGATGGGGTTCTACAGCCCGGACCAGATTCTGCAGGACGTACGGCGTCATCATTTGCAGGTTCGTCCGGTGGACGTGCGCGCCAGTGACTGGGATTGCAGCCTGGAGCCGATCGCCGGTGCGCAACCGGCTATTCGCTTGGGGCTACGCATGATCAAGGGTTTTCGCGAGGACGATGCCCGGCGCATCGAGACGGCACGCTCCCAAGGCGCGTTTGCCGACATCGCCGACCTGGGCGAACGGGCGCGACTCGATGCCCGCGCCCAGGAGCAACTGGCCGATGCCGGCGCGTTGCGTGGGCTGGCCGGCGACCGGCATCGGGCACGCTGGGAAGTGGCCGGGGTACAAAAACAGCTGGCTCTGTTTGCCGGCCTGCCGAGCCAGGAAGAGGACGCGGTGTCGTTGCCCAGACCCACCGTGGGCGAGGACCTGCAAGCCGATTACGCCAGTGTCGGCACCACCCTCGGGCCGCATCCGTTGGCCCTGTTGCGCGGTGAGTTGAAGGCGCGGCGCTGCCGCAGTTCGAAGGAGTTGCTGGACGTCGAGCACGGTCGGCCCGTCAGCGTTGCCGGACTGGTTACCGGCCGACAACGCCCGGCCACCGCCAGCGGCGTGACGTTCGTTACCCTCGAGGACGAGTTCGGCAACGTCAACGTGGTGGTGTGGCGCGACCTGGCAGAGCGCCAGCGCCAGGTGTTGGTCGGCTCGCAGTTGCTCAAGGTCGATGGGCGCTGGGAGAAGGAGGGTGAGGTCCGGCATCTGATTGCCGGACGCTTGAGTGACCTGAGCCCGTTGCTCGATGGCATCAGCGTGCGCAGCCGGGATTTTCACTAACCCCGCATTTCCCTGTAGGAGCGAGCCTGCTCGCGGTTACTGAGGACCAAATAGTGGGATCTCCAGTGGCCCGCGAGAATCAGCTATACCTCTATGAAACGAATAGCGCGCAGGATGCTCGAAACAAACGGGTGCAACTTACCGGGATAGAGCCAGCCGATGCAGTTTCTAGAGGAAAGCCACGGGTGCTCCGGGTGGAACGGCGAAATGGCCGGGCGCATTCGTGCGTTCGACTGGAGCCCGACCGAACTTGGCCCGCTCGATTCATGGTCCAGGAGCCTGAGCAGCGCGGTGCAGTTGATGCTCGCGTCCCCGCTGCCGATGGTGATGCTCTGGGGCCAGTCCGGCTACATGATCTATAACGACGCTTACTCCAAGTTTGCCGGTGGGCGTCATCCGTATCTGCTCGGTTCCGCTGTAGAGCTGGGTTGGCCGGAAGTCGCCGAATTCAATCGCCACGTGGTCGACACCTGCCTGGCGGGCGGCACCTTGTCCTATCGCAACAAAGAACTGGTGCTGCTGCGTGACGGGGTTCCGGAAGATGTCTGGATGGACCTCTACTACAGCCCGGTGGCCGACGATGACGGGCGCCCGGCCGGGGTCATGTCCATGGTGGTGGAAACCACGGAGCGGGTGATCTCCGAGCAACGGCGACAAGTGGCTGAAGACGCCTACCGCGCCGACAACGAACGGGTACGCCTGGCGCTCAACGCTGGCGCCTTGCTCGGTTCCTTTGTCTGGGACATCAAGGCCAACGTACTGACGGGTGATGAGCGCTTCGCTCGCGCGTTCTCTTATCCGCCCGGGCAGGACCTGCAAAACCTGTCCCAGGAAATCGCTGAAAGCCGGATCCATCCGGATGACCGCAGTTGGGTTCAGGAGCGAGTCAGACTGTCGGTGGAGACGGGCGAGCCCTACAACGTCGAATACCGGATCCAGCGCCCGGATGGCAGCTATCTCTGGGTACTCGCCAGTGGTTGTTGCGAGTTCAATGAGCAGGGCGAGGCGTTTCGCTTCCCCGGCGTGCTGATCGATATCCACGAACGCAAGAATGCCGAAGAGTCCCTGCTCAAGTTCACCCGCAACCTGGAACAGCGGGTGGCCGATGAGGTCGAGGCGCGGCTGGCGGCGGAAGAACAACTGCGCCAGTCACAGAAGCTGGAAGCCATCGGCGGCCTCACCGGCGGTGTGGCCCATGACTTCAACAACCTGTTGCAAGTGATCGCCGGCAACCTGCACCTGCTGGCGCGCCATGAGCCGGATAACGCCAATGTGCAACGCCGGGTCTCGGCGTCGATCGCTGCCGTCGAGCGCGGCGCCAAGCTGTCCTCGCAACTGCTTGCATTTGCCCGTCGCCAACCGTTGTCGCCCGCGGTCTTCACATTGCGGCAGATTTTCGATGGCCTGGCGGAGCTGTTGCTGCGAGCCCTGGGTGAAACCCTTCAGGTTCACATGACGGCTCCCGAAGACTCGTGGAATGTGTTTGTCGATCGCAACCAACTGGAAAACGCCATTCTCAATCTGGCGATCAATGCCCGTGACGCCCTTCAAGGCGAGGGCAGGATTGACCTGTGCGCGGAAAACATCGTCCTCGATCGCAAGTTTTGCGCGGCAAAGGGCATTGCCCCCGGGGACTATGTGCGGGTGTCCGTGACGGATACCGGTGTCGGCATGCCGCCACAGGTACTGGCCCAGGCGTTCGAGCCGTTCTTCACCACAAAGGCCGACGGGCAGGGTACCGGCCTGGGCCTGAGCATGGTGTTTGGCTTCGTCAAGCAGAGTGGCGGTCATATCGAAATCGCCAGTGAAGTGGGGCGGGGGACCCGGGTGCAGTTGTACTTCCCGCGCACCTTGCGCGCGGCACCCAGCGAAACGCCGGGCGCTGATGTGCCGCAACGGGGCGGGCACGAGCGCATCCTGGTGGTGGAGGACAATGAGGCCGTGCGGGTAGCGGCGGTGGAGTTGTTGCGAGAAGAGGGCTATCAGGTCCTTACGGCCACCAACGGTGACGTCGCCATGCAAACGTTGCTGGAAGGGCTGGCGGTGGACCTGATATTTACCGACGTGGTCATGCCCGGCCTGATCAAGAGTTCGGATCTGGCGGCCTGGGCGAAAGTGCAGGAGCCACCGGTGGCCGTGTTGTTCACCTCAGGGCATACCCGCGACATCATCTCGCGCAACCACCAGCTCAGCCCCGACACCCACCTGTTGAGCAAACCCTACAATCCTGAAGCGCTCAGGCAAATGGTGCGCATGGTGCTCAACGGCTGAAACCGCTTGAGCAGACAAAGGTTTTAGCGCCTGTGGGACCGGACGACGAACGGACACCGCTGGTCTGACAGGTGGTCGACAGAACGGGCAAACCGAGGCCATTCTGATAGTTGGTGAACGCAATTGATCGCGTTTCGCTGCCGATCAACTAACGGAGGTGTTCCATGCCGGTGCCCCATGACCTTTATCAGGATCTGAAACGCTCAAAGGAAGAAATCCAGCAGAAACGCACCAAGGATCCGTTACTGGATTCACTGCTTAACAAGTATTCCCTGGCGGATGCCGAAGTGGTGAAAGCAGAGGAGGCCAAGTCCAACGATGACACCGTAAGGAAGCTCAAGGAGACACGTCTGCTGGTCAAGGACAAGATCGTCAAGCAACTTGGCGCGTCGTCCTGACCCACCAGCCTGCCACCGACGACCGGTGGCTGAACAGTTGAAATGGCACAAAAAAAATGGCACCTCGAATGCCCAGAGACCGATGTTACGGCTCTCAACGAGGTGCCTCATGACCCAGCCCGAATATCCCGATGAACTGAACGCTGTCCCATGTGGGAGCGGGCTTGCTCGCGAAGACGTCAGCACAGTCAACACCACTGGTGACTGCCCGTCCGCCATCGCGAGCAAGCTCGCTCCCACAATGGGTCCTGGGTGAGTTCAGACAGGGCGCTTGCTCATTGCAATGCCTTGCTTAACGGCAATCGCACCATGTTCCGGGCTTTCAGCGAACCGAAATACAACCAGTCCCCATATTCGCGCACCGTGGTGATGGGGGAGTAGTTGTTTTTGCTGCCATCCTGCAGGTTGGCGATCACTTTGCCCTCAAGGTCCAGGCCCAGGGCAAATCCGCGTTTTTCCACGGGCTTGGGCAATACGGTCATGGCTCGCACGATCATCTTGCGTACCAACGGATGCGGTGCCGTGGCGTCGAGCAAGGGGTTTCGGGGGGCATACAGGGCTACCCAGAAGCGGTCGCGGCCATTGAACGACAGGTTGTCCGGCAGCCCCGGCAGATTGTCGATGAACAGGTCATGGGTGCCGGCTTTCGGACCGGTGAGCCAATAACGGCTGATGCGGTAGGCACCGGTTTCATTGACCAGTACATAGGCATCGTCCGGACCCAGGGTCACGCCGTTGGCAAATTCCAGCTTATCCAGCACAACCGCCGTCTTGCCAGTCTGGAAATCGTAGCGCAGCAGTCGACCGTCGCCGCCGTGTTCGATCACGGCCTCACCGTCGTGGCCATAGCCGAAGTGGCTCGAAGCATCGCTGAAGTAAGCATAGTGACCGGGTTTGTCGATGGCCACATCGTCGATAAAACTGAAGGGAACGCCGTCGGCTTCTGTGGTCAAGGCCACCAGGCGTCCCTGGGCGTCGAGGGACAACAGACCTTTGACGGCGTCGGCGATCACCAGCAGACCATTGGGATGCCGGGCCAGGCCCAGCGGTCGGCCACCGGTATCGGCCAGGATCTTGGTGTTGTTGCCGTCCAGGCTCGTGCGGATCAGGCGACCGTCGTGCAGGCCGGTGATGAGCGCGTCGTTTTCCAGCAACAAGGCTTCCGGTCCATCGATGTTGGCGGCACCCACGCGTTCCACGTCCTTGAGCCGCTGGTTGTCGGCGTAGATTCCGCTGGTGAGAGACGGTGCAGGTTGTGGCGTCCAGGCCACTGGTCGCACCTTGGTCGGCATCAGCAGCAGGAAGGCGCCGATGACGATGATGGCAAGCAGCAGGCATTTGAAGGTTCTGCTCACGCGCCGACCCCCGTCGCCGCCAGATACTTCTGCGCCATGTCGCGCAATGCCAGCATCGACGCCGCCGATTCCCCATCGATGCGTCGCTTGAGCAGCAACCGGTTGGCAATGCGCATCGCCAGGCCGCTGAACTGATACTCCAGGGTGCGGACGAAGCGGGTGTCCTCGCCTGTGGCATCGCATTCATAGGTCACCACCAGCGACAGGCCGTGATCACCCCGGGCCTCGGCGCTCCAGCGCCGCCCGGGCAGGTATTCCGCTACCTCCCAGCGCAAGTGTCCGTCGCGCCCGCCGGCACGGATGTCTTCCTCGAAACGTGCACCGGCGTGCAACGGACCTTGTGGCCCATCGATGCGCAGCGACGACGGATGCCATTGCGGCCAAAGGGTCACGGTACTGGCGTAGGCAAGTACCTGGACCGGGTTTCCGGCAATGACAATCTGATGTTGCATGCGGGTCATGGGCGTTCTCGTCGGGTTGAGCGGCTCAGGTTCCGGCTCCCAATAGAGGGTGCCGAACAGGTAGTCCATCAGCGGGAAAACGATGTTGAAATTACGCTCCTGCATCAATTCGCGGCGGTGATGCAGTTCGTGCAGCCGGCGCATCTGGCGGATCCACGGCAATCGTGTGACCAGGTTGCGCGACGGCAGGTGCTCGCAGGCATGGAACACTTCGTAAACCAGGTAACCGAGGACAAGAAGGCCGCCGACCAATCCGGCGACGTTGGTGTTGATGTGCTTGAGGAGCCACCAGAGGGGCAGGGCGAAGGCGAGGGTGTGCAGCACGATCAGCCACGCCGGAAACAGGATCACCCGCCAGTCGCGGGCGCTGTCGTAGGTCATGTGGCCGGGGGTGAAAAAGCTGTGGTGGTCGACTGCGTGACGGACATAAAACAGCCGGGCGAAGCTCTTTTTATGATGCCCCAGGTGGCGATGCACCATGAACACGCCGAGGTTGAACAACAGTAGTGTGACGGGTACCGCCAGCCATTCCGTTGGCCGCACCTGATGTACGTTGCTCCAGAAAGCGCTGATCGCTACTGCCCCGAACACCAGGACAAACACGCCGTGCAGCCAGGGATTGTAGAGCGGATGAATGTTGGCGCGGTAACGGCTGCGGAATCCTTCGGTGGTCTGCCTCACTGCAATCACCAGTCGTTTTTGTTATCTCTTTCAGATTAGCCGATCCCGGTGATTTGACGGAGCGAACCTTGATGACACAACGGCCATGATCCGGTGCAAACCGGTCTCAGGTCAGCGGATCCCAGCGCTGCGACCAGTCTTCGTCGGAATCGATGACCTTGCGCAGCAGGTCGAAGGCGCGTTGCAGCGTCGGCGAGTCACGATCGCGCGAGTAGACCAGATAGGTCGGGTAGTTGAATTCCGGTGCCTTGGGCACCCGTTCCAGGGCGCCGCTTTGCAGATAGCTCTGCACGACGCGGGTGCGGAAGTAGCCACTGCCGCCGTTTTCGAGAAGGTACTGCAAGCCCAGCGGGCCGAGATTGAAACTCAGCGCGGCCTTGGCTTTTTCCGGCAGCGCGGCGTCGTGCTGGCGCCGGAAATCAGCGCCCCAATCGATGTACACATAAGGATCGGGCTTGTCGACCTGGCGCACGAGAATCAGTTTTTCTTCGAGAACCTGCTCAACCTGCAAACGCGGCCAATACTCGGGCTGATACACCAGCGCGGCATCCAGAACGCCCAACTCCAGTTGCCGCAGCAGGTTTTCGCCGTCACGGATTTCCATGCGCAGGGCGTGGCTGGGGATGTTCTTGCGGATTTCACCGGCCCAGCCGAGCATCAGCGGATTGCACAGGCTCACCTCGCCACCGATGTGCAGCACATCGTGAAAACCCTCGGGCAACGGCAAATCACGCCGCGCGGCTTCCCAGGTTTGCACCAGTTGATTGGCATACACCACGAACGCTTCGCCGTTGGGCGTCAGGCGGGCGCCGGCACGGTTGCGCACGAACAGGGTGCTGCCCAACTGGCTCTCGAGTTTTTGCACCCGCGCGGTGATAGCGGTCTGGGTGACATGGAGTTTTTCCGCGGCGGCAGCCAGGCTGCCATGGCGGACGATTTCGAGGAAGGTGCGGGCGAGGTCGATGTCCATGGGGTGGCCGGTGTGGGAAGTTCAGGCATTGTATGCCCCCTTGCCACAAGGTTCAGCGGCGGGCAGGCAAAAACGACGAATCCCGCCACTAAGGGCGGGATTCGTTTGCAGCAGGCACACTCCCGAAGTAAGGGAGCCAGGTGCTTACGACGGGAACAGTTCGGACAGTTTCATCGCCAGCATCATGTCGCCTTCAGCGCGCAGTTTGCCGCCCATGAACGCTTGCATGCCGTCAGTCGAACCGTCGACGATGCCTTGCAGGGTTTCGCCGTCCATCACCAGGGTAACTTGTGCGTCCGGGTTCTCGCCTTCCTGCAGTTCGCAGGTGCTGTCCTTGACGATCAGCGAGAAGTTCTTGGTGTCGTCGATGCGGAAACCGAAGACCAGGTCCAGACCGGCAGCAGCGGCTGGGTTGAACTTGGCTTTCATTGCTTGTACGGCATCAGCTACGGAGGTCATGGTTCGATCCTTTCTTGGGTAATAAGAGCTGGGTGATTACAGCCAGGGTCACAATAGTCCGGACTCAGCGAAACGTGATGAGTTCCGGGGCCTTCAACAGTTGCAGGTGCGCATGACTGTTGAAGGAAGCCAGGGACACCTCGCGACCACGAAACTTAAGCTGGTTGAGCGAGGTGTTGACGATTTGCCAGTTCAACTCAAAGGCCTGCCGGGCAGGCATTTGCGTAATCAGGTGGAGCAGGGCAGTGATGGTGCCGCCGGAGGTGAACACGGCGATTTTCTGGGTGTTGTCGGCCTGGTCGAGGATGCGATGCAAGCCGGCCTGCACCCGTTCGACAAACCCCAGCCAGCTTTCCAGGCCCGGTGTGTCGTAGGTGCCGGCCAGCCAGCGCTCGATGATCAGGGCGAAGATACGCTGGAACTCAGCGCGGTTTTGCGCAGCGTTGCGCAGGATGTCCAGGGCTTCGGGTTCGTCCGGCAGCATGGCCGGCAACAGCGCGCGGATCACCGCATCGGCGTCGAACTCGTTGAAGGCGGAGTCGGTTTCCAGCAGCGGCACCGACAGGCCCGCCGCGGTGAATTGCTCCAGCGCGCTGTTGGCCGTGTGCTGCTGGCGGCGCAGGTCGCCCGCCAGGCAGCGGTCGAAGCTGATCCCCAGTTCGGCCAGGTGGCGGCCAAGGATTTCAGCCTGACGAATGCCGGTCGGCGACAGCACGTCGTAGTCGTCCGCACCGAAGGAGGCCTGGCCATGTCGAATCAAATAGATGCTGCCCACGTCCGCGTCTTCCCGGTACGTTGAAGGTTTGGCGAGGTTATGAGGATGGCGGTGTGCTGTCAATGAAAAAACATACGCTTGTTTGAAATGCTCGTTACACGCCTGTTGCCAGAGGTTTCACGACTGGTCGCAAGGTCGGCGCATGGGTATGCTGGAGGTATCCCGCGCGCGTTCAAGCCGCGCATCGTTTGAGGAGTCCCTGTGGAGTTTTTTTCCGAGTACGCCATTTTTCTGGCCAAGACCGTGACCCTGGTGATCGCCATTCTGGTGGTCCTGGCCAGTTTCGCGGCCTTGCGCAGCAAGGGGCGGCGCAAGTCGTCGGGCCAGCTGCAGGTCAGCAAGCTCAATGACTTCTACAAAGGGCTGCGCGAGCGCCTGGAGCAGACCTTGCTCGACAAGGACCAGCTCAAGGCCCTGCGCAAGACCCAGGCTAAAACCGACAAGAAACAGAAGAAAAAGCCCGAGGCCAAGCCCCGGGTGTTCGTGCTGGATTTCAATGGCGATATCAAGGCTTCGGCCACCGAAAGCCTGCGCCACGAAATCACTGCCTTGCTGACCCTGGCCACACCGAAGGACGAAGTGGTGCTGCGCCTGGAAAGCGGCGGTGGCATGGTTCACAGCTACGGCCTGGCCTCCTCGCAACTGGCGCGTATCCGTGAGGCCGGCGTGCCCTTGACCGTGTGCATCGACAAGGTCGCGGCCAGCGGTGGCTACATGATGGCGTGCATCGGCCAGAAGATCATCAGTGCACCGTTCGCGATCCTCGGCTCGATTGGCGTGGTGGCGCAGTTGCCCAACGTCAACCGCTTGCTGAAAAAGCACGACATCGACTTCGAAGTGCTGACCGCCGGTGAATACAAGCGCACCCTGACCGTGTTTGGCGAAAACACCGAGAAGGGCCGGGAGAAGTTCCAGCAGGACCTGGACATCACTCATCAACTGTTCAAGAACTTCGTGTCGCGCTATCGCCCGCAACTGGCGATCGATGAAGTGGCCACTGGCGAAATCTGGCTCGGTGTCGCGGCGCTGGACAAACAACTGGTCGACGAACTCAAGACCAGCGATGAATACCTCGCCGAACGCGCCAGCAAATCCGAGCTCTATCACTTGCATTACGCCGAACGCAAAAGCCTGCAGGAGCGCATCGGCATCGCCGCCAGCGGCTCGGTCGATCGCGTGCTGCTGAGCTGGTGGAGCCGTTTGACCCAGCAACGCTTCTGGTAATTCTGCGTTCAATGGGCTAATAGCAATTGTCCGCTTTGGTACCATGTACGATTAAAGGACCTTGAACGATGCCATGCAGGCAATGTTCAAGGTCTTTTTTATGGAGACTAAAAACTTAAGGGCGAAAGTGTTTATCCGGTGCTCAGAGCTGCCATGTTATATTTGGAGTTCGGACTAGTCCGCGATTGACATACCAATCCAGGATCCTGCCATTGTCGCCATAAGTGGCCAGCGCCTGGAGCAGAGACTCAATGTCGGCAAAGCGAGCTTTATACATGGCGCTGATGCTTTCATTTTTCAGATAAACACTATCGTCATCAACCCATATTGGAAACGCGCTTGGCCCTGGCCCAAAAGGTTCATAATGAAACTGGAATCTATACATGTGGTCGAGTATAAACATCCCGGGTTCATTGAGTTGCTCTTTTAATGTAGTCGGTAGATCAGGGTATGAAGACCATGGCAGTTCGATACTGTCCATTCTACCTGGAACCTGTTTAAAACCATTTGACTTCAGGGCATCAAGCAGAGTCTCGAGACTCTTGAAGCGAACATGGTCAATGTTTGGCCATTCTTCGTGTTCAATATAGATAAGAGTACTGTCAGTCTTGATGGGGACATAGACAATTTCACCGCTGGCATCGCAGTATAAAATGGTGAGATAGCTAAAGTTTTTTTCATTCCAAAGTATTTTGAAAGCGGAGTTTCGAGCTTCGTCGGTGATATACATCGTGCAAAATCCTTTTTGCGGTAGTTGAGTTTTCATACTCTATCGCGAAAAATAAACAACTTTGCGCGGAATATATTACCAGGATTTTCAAGGCAATATTGCGACGCTGGTTGTCTGGCCGGTCAGTTCGTTTGAGTTGGGTCCCGCTTTTTTGCCTGCGAATGTCTGCCCGATGTCCTCCACGGCCCGGCGAAATCTCTGTAGGCAGCAGGCGACCGTTCCTGCTTTCGGCAGCGCGGCTGCTGGTTATGTTGATGCTCCAGAATAATTGCCATGGAACGCACATGAATGACCATCAGACACCGCTTCATGCCGAACATCTGCCGCTGCGCGAAACACTGGAGTCTGTGGTGAGCGCGGCTTTGCCGCAGTCTCCCGAGCAGTTCGGTGCGCAGTTGATCCAGGAAAGGTGGGGACAAGACATCGACCCGCAAAGCGCCCTGTTGGTCACCCTGGATTATCGCTACCGGGGGCATCCGCCGCAGGACGGTATCGAGCAAGGCCAGGTGGCAAACTCGCAAACCCTGGTGCAGGCGCTGCTGGCGAACTACCAGAGCGTCGCGGACGGGCGTATTGCCGAAGGTCTGTTGGACTTGTTCACACCGCCCGATGTCGGTCCCTCCATTCGTATCGTGGAGCATGTCGATGAATTCGCCGACCACGGCAATGGCAACCACCACACCTACGAAGGCATCTATCGCCGGACCACGCCTCAGGCGTATGGGCCGGCAACGC
The DNA here is from genome assembly GCF_949767755.1 of Pseudomonas sp. IT-P4. Lineage (NCBI taxonomy): Bacteria > Pseudomonadati > Pseudomonadota > Gammaproteobacteria > Pseudomonadales > Pseudomonadaceae > Pseudomonas > Pseudomonas sp. IT-P4. The sequence continues at coordinate 37,634 of NZ_CATKPX010000015.1, forward strand.
AAATTACCCTGAGGCCGGCGGCGTTCAAGCAGTGGGTATGGGATCTGGATTTGCAAACCCGCTATCAGGCTTACCTTGATAGTGCCTGGCCCTCCGATAAGCGAATCCTCCAGGCGGCGCCTTTCGACCTGAGAACCTCGACCAGGGCCGCCTTTATCATGAGCGCCTGCCTGCAACATCAGGAGGGCAGCTTGAGTCAGGAGGGCCTGGCCTTGGCCATGCAGGCCGCCGGTTTGCCAGCGGAGCAGGCCTGGAGTACGTTGACTATCGATCAGGTGCAGGCGCCCACCCGCATCAGCGCGCCGATCGAAGTCGGTCGGCTGACGATCTATCGCTACACATCGGACGATATCTGGTGTTACCGCCATCGTCGCAGCGGTCGGGTCTTGTTGAACATTCCCGGCAACTCCTCACCCCTGCATGAATTCGCCGACTTGGCGCATCTGCGCCAATGGATCGTGGCCCAAGGCCGGGTTGCCGCCACACGGCAAGCGCTGGTCGCGCATTTTGCCGAGGACGATCGTGAAGACGGCACTTTCCATGCGGGCGTATCGACGGCGTTGGAGGGCATGGCGGTTTACCCGAAGGAGCACTGGCTGACAAAGAACGCCGGATTCTTCAACAATGACGGTTTCTGGGACCCGCAGGACTACATCGACCTTGAGCGTGCGCCGACCGGTACCGATCCGTTCGCGCAACTGGTGCTGACCATGAAGCTGGCTTCCATGGCCAGTGTCAAAACCATTCGCAACGATGCCCAGGTCAATCGCGACAACCTGAGCGCGGTGGTGGAGCCGCTTGTGCAGTGGATCAACCGGCTGGGACCTTTGGCATTGTTCATTCCGGGAGGAGAGGGCGTCCTGGTGCTGGCGGGCCTGATCGACGCCGGTTACGGCCTCGATCAGGCCATCAACGGTAAAACACCCGGGCAGCGCTCCGAGGGGGTGACGCGTACAGTGTTCGGCCTGCTCAATGCGCTCCCGCTGGCCGGGGCGGTGGCAGCACTCAAGGGCGAAGAGAAAATCGCCGGGACGTTGCACGAGTCGGGGGAGCCGGGGAGCGAGCCACTTCCCGCAGCGCCGGACGAGCCCGTGCCCGGTACGTCTGAGGTGCCCGTGCCGACACGTGTGGAACTGATGCGTGGCGTTTGCGCACCGCTTGCTGCCTTCAGTGATGAGGTATTGGCACGGATCGCCCGGATCAGCACGGTCGACGACGATATGTTGCGCCTGATGCAGACCGGTCGCCCGCTGACGCCGACGCTTGCCGACACCATCACTCGCTTCAAGCTCGATCAGGAACTTGAAGCCGTCGCCGATCCGCAAGCGCGGGCCGGATTGTTCAACGCCCGCTATCAGGCGCTCCAGCACTCGGACCAGGATTGGATTCGCCTGTTTCAGCGCGAATACAAGGGTTTGCCGAAAAGTGCGGTGGAGCAGATCCTCGACCGTTCAGGGGTCGACATCAATCGGCCCGTCGATGCTGACGAGGTGCTGCAACTGTTCAAGCGCCTGGACAGCAAGGCACGCGAGTATCAGCAGCATGTACGACTCAACCGGACCTATGAGGGGTTGTACTTGCGTTCGGTCAGCCACCCCGATTCCGATGTCCTGGCGTTGCACTCCCTGGAACGCCTGCCCGGTTGGCCGGAAGGATTGCGCATCGAAGTGCTCGACGGGTCGATCAGTGGCCGGGTCCTGGACCGTTGCGGCCCGCTCGATTCGGCGGATTGCCGGCGCTTGATCAAGGCCGGTGATCGCTATCGGTGTGCCACGGTGGCGGCAGCCGACGGTGAAGGTACGGATCTGTTTGCGGCGCTGGTCGAACTATTGTCCGGGGAGGAACGCGCGGCGATGGCGCTAAACGCGCCCGACGTGGCCAGCCAGTTACGCCTGCGCATTGGCGGGCACGCCTTGTCTCGTTCCGAGCTGATACTCGGCTTGAATCGAATGGATTCGCGGTTGCCCTTCGACGCCAGGGGGTTGCGCGGCGGCGGCTTTCCAAACACGCCACAGGGCGCTGCGCTGGCTCACGAAATCATGCGCATGCAGGTCAAGGATCTGTATCCGGAGTTCACCGATGCCCAGGTGGACGAGTTGCTTCTGACGGCAGGTGCCCGGGCGCAAGCGCTGGTGGATCGCCTGACGCTCGAGGTGCGGCAGTTGCATGCCGATCTGCGCGACTGGGTCGACCAGACCGTGCTGGATGTCGATGACATGGATGTGGAGTTTCTGGTTGTGGGCGATGACGCCGCCGCGGGCATGAATCCCCGGCAGGTGGCGGCGCACAATGCCGAACTGCTGCAAACCGTGATCGATTCCGAGCGTGAGGTGCGAAATGAACTGGGCGAGGAGTTGATGAGCATTTGGCAAAAATGCCCGCCCGGGATCAATCGAGTCATGTCCGGCGAGGTGTGCAGCGGCTACAGGCTGGACCTGGGGTACGAGGACTTCCATCGCTTGCCGACAATGAACGTTCGCTTCAATGACGTCGTCGAGCTAACGATGCAGGGCTTGCACCTTGTCGAACGCGAGAGTCTGAGCGCTTTTCTCGAAAGCTTCCCCAATCTGCACACCCTGAACCTGAAACGAGTCGATCTGCGCCGGCTTAATGCAGGCAATGTGCTGGAGGGGATATTGCCTGCACCGGTTCGGCAAATGACTCGACTCACAACGCTCAACCTGAGTTCCACCTTTTTTCAGCTTCAGGAGAACACGGCTTCGCAGTTTCGTGATCTGCCGAGCTTGCAAACGCTGGACCTGAGTGACAACCCGTTGACTGTCCCGCCCGTGGTATTGGGGCTGAATGAGTTGCGTGTGTTGAACCTGAGAAACACCGGGATCAGTCATTGCCCGATTGGCGTCGCCGATCAGCCGTATCTCACCTCGCTCGACTTGCGAGGCAACCGGATCAGTCGGGTTCCCTACGCAATAATGATTCAGGCGATCTCCCGGGACCGGGTGAAACTGTGGGGCAATCCGCTGACGGATGAAGAGACGTTGTTGCGCCTGGTGGATCATCGCGAACGCACCGGTATCAACCTGTGGCTGAGTGAGCCGGGTGCCGATTACGGCAGTGCGACGCCCTGGTTGCAGGAGGGTGATGAAGGCGTGCGCGAAGCCCGGCAACAGATCTGGCAACGATTGGCCGTCAAGCCATCGGGCAGTACGTTGCTCCGGGTCATGGATGGATTGAGTTTGACCGCGGATTTCCAGGTCGGCTATCGGTCGCTGCAGGCGCGGGTGTGGCGTTTGCTGCAGGAGGCGGATGCGTCAGAAGAATTGTGGGGTTGGTTGCGGCAGTGTGTCGAAACGCGGATGAGCGATGCGCAGAATCCGTTCCGGTTGTTCGTGGTGCTGGAGGATCGAGTCCGGCTGTACCGCGATTGGGTCGCCATGGGGCGGCCGATGCCGCTGGCCGACTATCCACCGTTTTAGCCGGGAAGGTGAAACGCCTTGAACCCCGGGCCGGGGTTCAAGGCGTGACGGTCAGCGACGACGGAACAGCGGTAGCGGTTCGTCGGTAGCGGCCTGATAGGACACCGAGAAGTCCTTGAGGCCTTCAAGGGCTTCGTGCGGGTCTTTGTCGGCGCGAATGGCGAACGCGTCGAAACCACAGCGATGCATGTAGAACAACTGGTCACGCAGCACGTCGCCAATGGCCCGCAATTCGCCCTTGAAACCGTAACGGTCACGCAGCAGGCGGGCATTGGAGTAGTTGCGGCCGTCGGTGAATGCCGGGAAGTTCAGGGCAATGACCTGGAACTGAGCCACGTCTTCGCCGATTTCCTCGGCTTCTTCATCGGCGTCCAGCCAGATGCCCAGGCCGCCGTCGCGGGCCAGGAGCATGCGGCTGTGTTCGCGCCACAGCTGCAACGGAACGATGTAGTCGTCGCAGTTGGTGATTTCGTCGATGTTGAAGTCCTTGGGCAGCAGGTGCCAGGTCTCGTCGACGACCTCGTTGTTCTTAATGATTCGCTGCATAGACACGCTCCTTGAAGAGGTCGATACCAATACGCTGATAGGTGTCGATGAAGCGTTCGTCTTCGGTACGTTGTTCGATGTACACGTCGATCAGCTTTTCGATCACGTCAGGCATGGCTTCCTGGGCAAAGGACGGGCCGAGGATCTTGCCCAGGCTGGCGTCACGGCTGGCGCTGCCGCCGAGGGAAACCTGATAGAACTCTTCGCCTTTCTTGTCCACCCCCAGGATGCCGATGTGGCCGACGTGGTGGTGACCACAGGCGTTCATGCAGCCGGAGATGTTCAGATCCAGTTCGCCGATGTCGAACAGGTAGTCCAGATCGTCGAAACGACGCTGGATCGATTCGGCGATCGGGATCGACTTGGCGTTGGCCAGGGAGCAGAAATCGCCGCCCGGGCAGCAGATGATGTCGGTCAGCAGGCCGATGTTCGGCGTGGCGAAGCCTTGCTCGCGCAACTCGCCCCACATGGCGAACAGCTTGTCCTGCTCGACGTCGGCCAGGATGATGTTCTGCTCGTGGGAGGTTCGCAGTTGACCGAAGCTGTAGCGGTCGGCCAGGTCGGCCACGGCGTCGAGCTGTTTGTCGGTGATGTCGCCCGGTGCAACGCCGGTCGGCTTCAGGGACAAGGTCACGGCCACATAGCCCGGCTTCTTGTGGGCCAGGGTATTGCGCACGCGCCAGCGGGCGAAGCCCGGGTGCTGCTGGTCGAGTTCGGCCAGGGCGGCGCTCTGGTTGTCCAGTGCCTTGTAGTCCGGGTCGACGAAGTGCTTGGCGACGCGCTGCACTTCGGCTTCGGTCAGCGTGGTCTGGCCACCGCGCAGGTGCTCCATTTCCGCATCGACTTTCTGTGCGAAGACTTCAGGCGTCAGCGCCTTGACCAGGATCTTGATCCGCGCCTTGTACTTGTTGTCGCGACGGCCATAGCGGTTGTAGACCCGCAGGATGGCGTCGAGGTAGCTCAACAGATCTTGCCACGGCAGGAATTCATTGATGAATGCGCCCACCACCGGCGTACGGCCCAGGCCACCGCCGACCAGCACACGGAAGCCCAGTTCGCCAGCGGCGTTGTGCACCGGCTCAAGGCCGATGTCATGGACTTCGATGGCGGCACGGTCGGAAGTCGAACCGTTGACGGCGATCTTGAATTTACGCGGCAGATAGGCGAATTCCGGGTGGAACGTGGTCCACTGGCGCACGATCTCGCACCATGGGCGCGGATCGATCAGTTCGTCGGCGGCGACACCGGCAAACTGGTCGGTGGTGACGTTGCGCAGGCAGTTGCCGCTGGTCTGGATCGCGTGCATCTGCACGGTGGCCAGTTCAGCGAGAATGTCCGGAATGTCTTCCACGGCCGGCCAGTTGAACTGCACGTTCTGCCGGGTACTGATGTGGGCGTAGCCCTTGTCGTAGTCACGGGCAATTTTGGCCATCATTCGCATCTGGCGCGAAGTCAGCTGGCCGTATGGCACGGCGACTCGCAACATAGGCGCGAAACGCTGGATATAAAGGCCATTTTGCAGGCGCAGGGGGCGGAATTCTTCTTCGCTCAGCTCGCCTGCCAGATAGCGTCGGGTCTGATCACGGAACTGCTTGACGCGGTCCTCGATGATCCGCTGATCGTATTCGTCGTATACGTACATATAAGTCCTGTTCTCAGGCTTGGGCCGGTCGGAAACAGCGGCGTTTTTTTGGCTTGCTGGCGTCCGATAAAACCTCGGCAATTCTGCGCGCACGGCCGCGCACTCCCTACGGAGCCGGGGCACGATACCAGTTTGCAGTTATGCGTAAAAGTGATGTTTGAGCATATGTAAAGAACCAAATCGCCTAATGATAAACGTTGATGCAAAGACCCTGTTTGTGATGCGGGCAATCGTCGTCTTTACTCTGCTCGAGTCTTTATGCAATCACCGATAAAACCGACAAGAGGCGATGCAATGAGCAACCCAACCAAAGCACGGAAAAGCGATAGCACCGTTGATGCATGGGCAATTTTGTTCCTGATCATTCTGGTCGTGGGGACGGCGGTATTCTGGGTCAGTCATCAATAAGCGACACCGTCCGGGCCCGGTTCCGACGATTGTCTGACAAAAACCGGAAAAATCGCCGTTTTACGGACGTTCGCTGGCTATAATGCGCGGCGAATTTCCGGGGGCTCGGACGACCAATGCTGAAGTTTCTGTGTGGCGTATTACTGACGCTGGGCATGGTCTTGGGACCTTGTGCCCAGGCGGCGTCAGTGCTGTTCCTGAATCCGGGAACCCCCACCGAGGCTTTTTGGGTGAGTTATTCGCAGTTCATGCACGCCGCGGCGACTGACCTGGGGATGGACTTGCGCATCCAGTATTCCGACCGTGTCTCCGAAAACACTCTCCGCCAGGCTCGCGAAGCCCTTCAGGGCCACCATCGTCCCGACTACCTGGTGTTCGTCAACGAGCAATACATCGCCCCCGAAATCCTGCGGCTGGCCAAGGGCAGTGGGGTAAAGCTGTTCATGGTCAACAATGCCCTGACCCCGGATCAGATGAAGCTGGTCGAAGCCCGGCCTGACAAGTATCCCGATTTGCTCGGCAGCCTGGTGCCCAACGACGAGGAGGGCGGCTACCTGATGCTCAAGGAGTTGATCCGACAGCACGGCCCGGTAGCCCCCGGCCAGACCATTGAGTTGCTGGCTTTTTCCGGATTGAAGATCACCCCGTCCGCGCAATTTCGCGAGAAGGGCATGCGGCGTGCCTTGGCCGAGCACCCCGAAGTGCGTTTGCGGCAATTGGTGTACGGCGGCTGGACCCGGCAACGTGCCTGCGAGCAGGCCCGGTTGCTGTTCAAGCGCTACCCGCAGACGTCGCTGGTCTGGGCTGCAAATGACGAAATGGTGTTCGGCGTGATGCAGGCGTATGTCGAAGCGGGAGGTGTGCCGGGCAAGGGCGTGCTGTTCGGCGCGATAAACAATTCACCCGCCGCGTTGCAAGCGCTGCTGGACCATCGCCTGAGTGTCTTGCTGGGCGGGCACTTCACCCTCGGTGGCTGGGCGCTGGTGCAATTGCATGACTACGATGAAGGTGTGGACATCAGCCAGTACGGCGGCCGTGACCGGCAGATTCCGTTGTTGCAGCTGATCGATCGGACGCAGGCCAGGCGGTTGCTGGCGATGGACACCGCGCAGGACTTCGGCGTGGATTTCCACAAACTCTCGGCCAAGGGACGTCCCGCGTCCTGGCGTTACCCGTTCACCTTGCAAACCCTGATGCACTGAGTCTGATCAAACCCCGGCCAGAAGCAGCACCAGCTTGACGATGCCAAACAGCGTCAATGCAAACACCGCCGTGAACATTATCCCCAGAATCACGAAATGACTCGGCTTGCCGTGAGTGAAATCTCGGGCCCGGTTCTTTCCGCTCTGCACCCCGAATGCCGCCGCCATGACGCTGTGCAGCATTTGCCAGAAGGTCGGCGGCTTGTTGTCGGCTGGATCGGCCATAAATCCCTCGCCTGTCAGTAGGTCCTCAGAGCATAGACAATCCAGCGGCCGGTGGTGGGGTCGGCCGGTCCGCGGATCGACGTATTTTGAAATCAGTCTTGAGCGGTGCGATAACTATCTACCGCAGATGCGGTTCGCTGAAATGGTGTCCTGTCGTTCCATTTTTCAGGAGCGACACTATGTCTACCCATCCTCCATCCGTGCCCCGTCAACATTTGGTTCCGGGCCGAAACAGCATTCATCGCGAACTGCTTGAACAACAGACGCCTGATTGGTTGATCGATGCCACGCCGCAGCGGCGAGCTGCCATAAAAGCGAGCGGTTCGCTCCCGCCGCAGTGGTACCAGCGAGCATCCCGCGAGCAAAAGCAGGCACTGAAAGACCTTTTCAACGACAGTTTTGTGTCCCAGGCCCGGCTCGACAAGACGATGTCGTCGCTGCCGGACGCCGAAAGCTTTGCCGAGCCGATACTGCGCAAGGCCTTGAAGGAGCAATTTGGTGTTGAGGTCGACGTCAACAAAACCCTGGTGTGCCTCAGGCGGGCGCTGGAAGTCAGCGCCCTTGAAATAGAGATCGCCTCGTTCGAGGTGATGAAGCTTTCGTTGTTGCAAGCGGCATTGCACAACTTCGAAGCGTCCGAGTGTGAGGAGGGCGCCTTTCATCGCGGGTCCGGGTTTGTGATCGAGACATCGACGCCAGGCACGTTCGAGGTCGCTACCTTCAGCATGTCGGTCAGGCAGTTCCTCTCACTCTGTCGCAAGCTGGATATCGGCGAGCAGTATCAAACCCGACTGAAGGCGTTTTTCCAGCCAGCGGATGCGCAGAAGGAAACGGCATTGCGCGAGCAGTTCGTTGCCAGCCAGAAAGCGGCATTGAAGGCAGCAGCCGAACTGGCGCTGCTGAAAAAGGACATCGAGCCCGATGATTACGAAATGATTCTTTCGGTGGTTAACGGCGAAGTTCATCCCCGTCTTGGCAACAGGCCTGTCTGGTTTCGCGACCTGAGTTTGATGAAACGCAGGATGACAGGCTGCGTCGTGTTCGGCATCTGTGAACAATATCGCTATAGCAGCGATTTCATCGTTTACATTCCCCATGATCCGGAACATCCGCTCAAACGCTATACCCCTGAGCGGATGAGGGCGGAATTCAAGCGGCAATTCACAGCCCTTGGCGCATCGCCGTCGAGTGATGGCCCGACGGAGCACCAGCGGTATTTCAGCCAATTCGTCGCTTACGCCGACCGGCCTTACTATTTCAGTCAATTCACCCGTAAAGCCGCGGATGCTCCCGCCGATCCATTGCACTCCATTTGGGTGAAAGTCGCGCAGTACATTCCCGTGCTTTCTCCCGTCGCCCGCATCAAGGAGTTGCCACCTGAGCATTCGGTCAAACGTGAGCGGGTCGAAGATCCCTACCTCGATCCTGTTGACGTCACTCGCAAAGGCGCGGCCGGAATCTGGTCCGCCAACACCGATCTGTGGACTTATCTCTACGAGCAAAACCGCGCCAAGGTGATCGCCGATGCACGCAGTCATGCTGTGCCCACGGCTGACGTCGATGCAACGGTGCGGGCGAAAAAGCTCAATCACCTGCTGGAAATCGGCATGCTGGGCTTGAACATGGTGTCGATGTTCGTACCGGTGCTGGGCGAGATCATGCTGACGGTGATGGCCGGGCAATTGCTGTACGAGTCGTTCGAGGGCGCGATCGAGTGGAGTGAGGGGGATCGCACCGCGGCCAAGGCGCACCTGATCGACGTGGCGGAAAACCTGGCGCTGATCGCGGCGATGGCCGGGGCCGGCAAGGCGCTGGGCAAGCTAGTGCCACTCGCACCGGAGCCCGTGATTGAAGGGCTGGACGCCATCAAGCGTGCCGATGGCACGACTCGGCTGTGGAAACCCGACCTGAAGGCCTATGAGCGCAACGTTGAGCTGGGCGATGACATTGTCCCCAATTCCTTGGGACAGTTTCGCGCGAACCGCAGGACTTACATCCGCCAGGCGGGCAAGGTGTATGAGATCACCTTTGATTCATCAGTGAAAAAATGGCGCATCAAGCATCCGTCCGATACCGGGGCCTGGCGGCCGATTCTCGAACACAACGGCCACGGTGCCTGGCGCCATACGCTGGAACGTCCTCTGGAGTGGGACCGTTTGACCCTGTTGCGGCGCATGGGCCATGCGACCGAGGCCCTGACGGACGAACAACTGCTCACCCTCGCCGATGCCAGCGGTGCCACTGACAATGCCTTGCGCAAGATGCACCTCGATCACCTGCCTCCGCCTCCGGGGCTGGTTGAGTTGTTGTCGGCGTTCGAGGCTGCCCCGGGGAGCTCCGAGGCGGGCAAGGGGCCGGTGGCGACGTTGCGGCGAGCTTGCCCGGGGCTGAGTGAATCCGCGGCCAACAGGGTGTTGCAGGATGCCAATGCCGAGGAGCTGGCGCGGTGGCAAACGACGCGGCGGATCCCCTTGAACATGCTTGAAGAGGGCCGCTGGTACGCACGCCAAGGGCGCGTCAACCAGGCCTTTGCCGGGTTGCATCTGGAGCGTATGGCGTCGGCGGACAGCCGATGGCTCGCCCTGCATTCCCTGGAAAAACTGCCGGGCTGGTCCGACAGCGTGCGCCTGGAAGTGCGCGACGGTCACGTCGAGGGGCCGCTGATCGATGGCATTGGCAGTCAAACTGCCGTCACGCGCAAATATGTGGTCAAGAAAGGACCGGCTTACCAGGCGTTTGATGAGCGCGGCGAGGAGCTCAACGGCATTCCTCGAAATGAAGACAATTTTTACTCGTCGATCATGCACGCCTTGCCCGACTCAGCGCGCCAGGCGCTGGGTGTTCCCCATGTGGCTCAGGGCAGCCAGTTGCGCAAGGCAATCATCGACCATGCCGTTGCCCATCGTGGCGAGCTGGCACAAAGCCTGGAGACACGCACTGGCAAGCACGCGAACTTCAAGCCTCCGGTCCGGATCAACGAACGGTTGGTGGGGTACTACGCCAGCGGGCGCGGGCAAGGGATCAATCCTTCGCTGGCGAGTCGGGTTCGGGATGTCTATCCGGCGCTGACCGAACAGCAGGCCAACGGATTTGTCCTGGCGCAGCTGCGTGCGGGGAAAACCGACGGGCAGATTTACGGTTTGTTGCAGACCCGCCTGCGCGAGTGGGAGACGCTTGAGGCTACGCTCGATCATTGGGTGGGCGAGCCATCGCCGAACGCTGCCCTGGAACTCATGTTGGGTGGCAAGGCCTCGGTCGCGCAGAGCCTCAAGCAAAGCTGGCGCAACTCGCCGTTGGCTGCAGAGCAGGCGCGCTTCACATTGCTTGAGCTGACCTGTGACCAAGCGCTTCCTTCGTTGCCTGCCGATTTCTCCCATGTGCGTGATCTGTACGTCCGGGGCCGCTGCATCACCGATGCCAATGCCGATGCACTGCTGGGCAATTTCCCCAAGTTGAGAAAACTGCGGATCAACGCCACGGGCAATCAGTTCAGCAATGTGCCCGAAATCATCGGTACGATGCCGGAGCTCACCGATCTGAGCCTGTACTCATCCGCTCCCTACGCCGCCGACATGCCGACGAGGCTGGGCGCGTTGACCAGGCTTGAGTACCTCAATGTCTATTGTTCGGCGTTTACGCCGATTGCGCTGGATGTCAGCCAGTTGCGCAATCTGCGCCTGCTGGAAGTGCTGGCACCTTCATTGTTCGAATGGCCCGCCGGGGTGCTCGAACTGCCGCGACTTGAGCGATTGAATCTCAAGGGCACCGGGATCAGGACATTGCCGGACGGCATTTTCAACGGCCATGAAACACTCTGGTCCGGACTGTCGCTGGACTGGTCGAATTTCCTTCGTGAAAACTTCAGGCCGGCGTATGAGTACGCCAAAAGCCTACCCCCGCACCTTGTCGATCTCGAGGAAATGGTCAGGGACTACAGCAAGGGTGAGTTGAGACGCCTTGGCGAAGGCCTCAACGAGAATCACGAGACCTTGTTCAATCGGTTTGTCGAGCAGTGGCCGGACGCCGAGGCGAGGTACGGAGCGATCGAAGCCTTGAGTGAGCAAAACACTGTACTCAACCGCAACCTCAATGACTGGGGTGAAATGCCGATAGCGGTCAATGAAATGACAGGCCGGATATTAGCGACAAGCTCCCTGAGAGCCTGCTGGCGCAAAGGCGTATTCAAGCGCTACGGCGCTAGAGCCGATGCCTCGGTGCTCGACTTGCCTAATCTGGGGCTGAGTAGTTTTCCCGAGTTGCCGGCCGGTGCTTTCCCGGAAGTGCAAACGCTGTATTTGCGAAGCAATCAAGCGCCCGCAGCACAGATTCGCGGTTTCATCAGCGGTTTTTCCGAACTTCAAACACTCGAATTGCGTGGTTGCGGCCTGACCGAAATCCCCATCGGACCCAAAGATCTCGGAAAATTGACTCAACTGGATCTCTCCAGTAACGCGATTGTTGTCGATTCCGGGGTTCAGCAAGGTCTCGATGGGTTGAAGATGCTCGAATATCTGGACCTTGGCAGCAACCCCCTGAACACCCTGGACGTCAGCGCAATGACTCACCTCAAGGCCTTGAACCTGCGCGCGACAGAGCTGGGGGAGTGGCCGGCAGGTGCCCAGGACTTGCCGGATCTGACCTGGCTGGATTTACGCGACAGCAAAATTTCCGAGCTGCCGGGGGCGGTGCTGGAAAATGAGGTGTTGCTCAAAACCAATCTCGGCGGTTCGCCCTTGACCCCTCAGGCTGACGCAATGCTCCGGACCGCCTGGCAGCGAATAGAAGCGGCCAGAGTACTTCCAGAGGGCACCCTGCAGCGGTTCGCCCTGGAGCCGATACCGCTCGGTTTTCCGCCGTCCGAGAGTGGGTTTTCCATTGCGCAGCATTTGCTGACGCTGCCTGAGGTACCGGCGGGAGAAGGGGCCGAGGTTTTCACAAGGCGTCTGCAACGTTTAAAGCCGGCACTGGCGGATGATGAGGCCTTGCAAGCGCTGGAACAGATGCGCGAGCGCGGGGTGACCGAGGTGCAAATCAGCGAGCGCCTTGCCGGTTGGGAACAGACCTTCGAAGCGCTTACGCGTCAGTTGAACGGCTGGATCTTCACACGGGGAGTACGCGACACAGGCTGGATAATATCTTCAAGCATTCGCCGGTTGGGCGCCTTGCGCATCCTCGAATGCTGGCGCCAGGGCCTGGCCGGCGTGGAGGGGGTTGCCAATGCCGTTTTGGATCTGAGCGGCCTGCAACTGGGCGATCTCCCTACGTTGCCGGGAACATTCGACCACGTTGGCAGGCTGGACCTGACCGGAGTAAAACTGACCCGAACAGGCTCCGACGGGTTCCTCGCCGCCTTTACCCGGCTCAAGACCCTGGAACTCAATGGCAATGGGCTGGAGGCAATACCCGAGCCTGTCCAGCACATGGATAGACTCGAGCGCCTGGAGCTGTCTTCGAACCGGCTGGACGATGCCGAACACTTGTACGACTCGTTAAGCAATCTGGAACGTCTGAACCAGCTTGATCTGAGCTACAACGAACTGGAGTCCTTCGACCTCGACGTTTTCGAAGCGCTGGTGACACTCGATCTGCGCAATAACAATCTGACGCAATGGCCTGGCGGTGTGCTGGATGCCGCCCACCTCCGGGTCCTGAACCTGAGTGGTAACGGCATCACATCGGTTCCGGCGCAGGCGCTGGATGGCAATCACAACGTCCTGATGATCGGCATCGACCTGAGTGATAACAACCTGGTGCTTGAGAGTCTCGAGCGCTTGAGGGACTACCGTGACTCGGGAGCACGGGACACCGTGCTGGGCCTGTCGCGCGATGAACTCGACGAGTTACTCGATGATGCTCAAGACCAAGGCGACAGTGACAGCATTGAGTCGGATGAAGAACTCCCTGACGTTGAGCCTGATTCCGCGCAACAGGCCCCTTGGCTGGCCAATGCGCCCCCGGAGGAACTGGCCGGTAAAAGCGAAATCTGGAATCAACTGGCGGCCGAGCCGGACAGTGCTGCGTTCTTTCATTTGCTCGAGCGACTGCAAGACACCCGGGAGTTTCGGGTGGCCAATGCCGATTTGACACGACGGGTCTGGACAGTGATGGAAGCCGCGGCCAGCAACAGCGAACTGCGGGAGGTTCTGTTCGCCAGTTCGAGTACTCATGGCACCTGTGTCGACGGGCGAATCCTCACGTTCAGCGGGCTGGAAAGCAAAGTGTTCACCCACAATGCCTTGCTCGACATTGCGCCTGGAGGCCTGAGTGTGAAGGGGCAGGCACTGCTGAAGCTGTCCAGGCAACTGTTTCGACTGGACAAGATCGATGATCTGGCGACCAAGGCCGCGGTTCGATCCGGTGGGGATGAGGCCGAGGTGCGCCTGGGTTATCGAATCGGCCTGACGGAGGGTTGGGATGACGGCCTGATCCTGCCGGGTCAGCCGAAACACATGACGTATGCGTCGGGCGTCACGCGGCAACAACTGGCGGACGCGCGCGCGGAGGTCGTCAATGCGGAGCAGTCCGACGGGTTTTACGAAGACTTGATCCAGCGCGACTATTGGGTGAGCTATCTGAAGGAGAAATACCCTGAAGAGTTCACGGCACTTGATGAAGCGGAGAATCAGGCGGGGGAGGAGGATGACGTCGATGACGCTGCCCTTTTGACTCAGATGTTCGAACAGACGGCGGCGCGCAACGCGAAGATGATCGAGTTGTCCCGCAAGGAGGTTGCGGGTGAAGAACCGCAACCAGGGACATCGGCCGGGAACAGCTGAATCAGCCGCTGGACAACCACTGTGGGAGCAAGCTCGCTCCCACAGTGGGTCACTCAGTTGTCGTAACCCAGGTTCGGCGCCAGCCAGCGTTCGGTCACGCTCAACTCCTGGCCTTTACGCGAGGTGTAGCTCTGCACCTGGTCCTTGTCGATCTTGCCCACGGCAAAGTATTGCGCCTGCGGGTGAGCGAAGTACCAGCCGCTGACCGCTGCCGCCGGGAACATCGCGTAGTGTTCGGTGAGGAACACGCCGCTGCGACCTGCGCGCATTTCCTGGGCCTCTGGGTCGAGCAAGGCGAACAGCTGGGCTTTCTCGGTGTGGTCCGGGCAGGCCGGGTACCCTGGTGCCGGACGGATGCCGCTGTACTGCTCCTTGATCAGCGCTTCGTTATCCAGCACTTCATCCTTGGCATAACCCCAGTAGTCTTTACGCACCTGCTGGTGCAGCCACTCGGCGCAGGCCTCGGCCAGGCGGTCGGCCAGGGCCTTGACCATGATCGAGTTGTAATCGTCGCCGGCGTCCTGATAGGCCTTGGCCACTTCTTCGGCGCCGATCCCCGCAGTGGTGATGAAACCACCCACGTAGTCAGTCACTTCACTGTCCTTGGGCGCGACGAAGTCGGCCAGGGAGAAGTTCGGCTTGCCGTCGGTCTTGATGATCTGCTGGCGCAAGTGATGCAGCTTGGCCATCGGCTTGCCGTCATCGCCATAGAGCTCGATGTCGTCGTCATGCACCTGGTTGGCCGGCCAGAAACCGAACACCGCGCGGGCGCTGATCAGCTTCTCGTCGATCAGTTTGGTCAGCATTTCCCGGGCATCCTTGTACAGCGAGGTGGCGGCTTCACCGACCACTTCGTCCTGGAGGATGCGCGGGAACTTGCCGGCCAGGTCCCAGGAAATGAAGAACGGCGTCCAGTCGATGTATTCGGCCAGGACGTTGAGGTCGATGTTGTCCAGCACCCGGGTACCGGTGAAGGTCGGTTTGACTGGCGTGTAGCTCGCCCAGTCGAATTGCGGCTTCTTGGCGATGGCCGCACCATAGCTCAGACGCTCGGTGCGGGCGCTGCGGTTGGCGGTGCGCTCGCGAACCTCGATGTAGTCCTGGCGGGTTTTCTCGACGAAACCGGCCTTGAGCTCCTTGGACAGCAACTGCGTCGCCACGCCCACGGCGCGGGAAGCGTCGGTGACGTAGATCACCGCATCGTTGCTGTACTTGGGTTCGATCTTCACCGCCGTGTGCGCCTTGGAGGTGGTGGCGCCACCGATCATCAACGGCAGGTGGAAGTCCTGGCGCTGCATTTCGCGGGCGACGTGGACCATCTCGTCCAGCGACGGGGTGATCAGGCCGGACAGGCCGATGATGTCGCACTTCTGTTCCTTGGCCACTTGCAGGATTTTCTCCGCCGGCACCATCACGCCGAGGTCGACGATGTCATAGCCGTTGCAGCCCAGCACCACGCCAACGATGTTCTTGCCGATGTCGTGCACGTCGCCTTTCACCGTGGCCATGAGGATCTTGCCCTTGGCTTCAGGCTTGTCGCCTTTTTCCAGTTCGATGAACGGGATCAGGTGGGCCACGGCCTGCTTCATCACGCGGGCGGATTTCACCACTTGCGGCAGGAACATTTTGCCGGCGCCGAACAGGTCGCCGACGATGTTCATGCCGGCCATCAGCGGGCCTTCGATCACTTCGATCGGGCGGGCGAAGGACTGGCGCGATTCTTCGGTGTCTTCGACGATGTGAGTGGTGATGCCCTTGACCAGGGCGTGCTCCAGGCGCTTGTTGACGTCCCAGTTGCGCCACTCTTCGGTCTCGGCTTCCTTGACGCTGCCGTCGCCCTTGTACTTGTCGGCGATGGCGAGGAGGGCGTCGGTGCCTTCCGGGGTGCGGTTGAGGATCACGTCTTCCACGGCATCACGCAGTTCCGCCGGGATCTGGTCGTAGATCTCCAGTTGCCCGGCGTTGACGATACCCATGGTCAGCCCGGAGCGGATCGCGTACAGCAGGAACACCGAGTGGATCGCCTCGCGCACCGGGTTGTTGCCACGGAACGAGAACGACACGTTGGACACGCCGCCCGAGGTCAGCGCATACGGCAGTTCGTCACGGATGTAGGCACACGCATTGATGAAATCGACGGCGTAGTTGTTGTGTTCTTCGATACCGGTGGCGACGGCAAAGATGTTCGGGTCGAAGATGATGTCTTCCGGCGGGAAGTCCACTTCGTTGACCAGAATGTCGTAGGAACGTTTGCAGATTTCCTTCTTGCGCGCTTCGGTGTCGGCCTGGCCGGCTTCGTCGAAGGCCATCACCACCACGGCGGCGCCGTAGCGCTTGCACAGCTTGGCGTGATGGATGAACTGCTCGACGCCTTCTTTCATGCTGATCGAGTTGACGATGCCCTTGCCCTGGATGCACTTGAGGCCGGCTTCGATCACTTCCCACTTGGAGGAGTCGATCATGATCGGTACGCGGGAGATGTCCGGTTCGCCGGCAATCAGATTGAGGAAGGTCACCATGGCCTTCTTCGAATCGAGCATCCCTTCGTCCATGTTGATGTCGATCACCTGGGCGCCGGCTTCGACCTGCTGCAGGGCGACTTCCAGGGCTTCGGTGTAGTTGTCTTCGCGGATCAGGCGGGCGAACTTGGCGGAACCGGTGATGTTGGTGCGCTCGCCGACGTTGACGAACAGCGAGTTGCGATCGATGGTGAACGGTTCAAGGCCCGAGAGGCGGCAGGCCTTCGGGATGTCCGGAATCTGGCGCGGGGCATAACCGGCCACGGCCTTGGCGATGGCTTCGATGTGCCCCGGCGTAGTGCCGCAGCAGCCGCCGACGATGTTCAAGAAGCCGCTCTGGGCGAACTCTTCGATGACCTTGGCGGTTTCCGACGGCAGTTCGTCGTACTCACCGAATTCGTTCGGCAGGCCGGCGTTCGGGTGCGCGGAAACGTGGGTGTTGGCCTTGTTCGACAGCTCTTCGAGGTACGGGCGCAATTCTCGGGCGCCGAGGGCGCAGTTCAGGCCGACGGAAATCGGCTTGGCGTGGGCCACGGAGTTCCAGAACGCTTCGGTGGTCTGGCCCGACAGGGTACGGCCCGAGGCGTCGGTGATGGTGCCGGAGATCATGATCGGCAATTCAATGCCCAACTCCTCGAACACGCCTTGTACGGCGAAGATCGCCGCCTTGGCGTTGAGGGTGTCGAAAATGGTTTCGATCAGGATCAGGTCGGCGCCGCCTTCGATCAGGCCCTTGGTGGACTCGGTGTAGTTTTCCACCAGTTCATCGAAGGTCACGTTGCGGTAGCCGGGGTTGTTCACGTCCGGGGACAACGAGCAGGTGCGACTTGTAGGACCGAGCACGCCGGCAACGAAGCGCGGCTTGTCCGGGGTTTCCAGGGTCTTGGCGTCGGCGACCTTGCGCGCCAGGCGCGCGCCTTCTACGTTTAATTCATACGCCAGGCCTTGCATGCCGTAGTCGGCGAGGGAGATCTGGGTGGCGTTGAAGGTGTTGGTTTCGAGAATGTCGGCGCCGGCGTCCAGGTAGGCTTTTTCAATGCCGCCAATCACATCCGGGCGAGTCAGTACCAACAGGTCGTTGTTGCCTTTGACGTCGCTTGGCCAGTCAGCGAAGCGTTTGCCACGGTAATCCTGCTCTTCGAGCTTGTAGCTCTGGATCATCGTGCCCATACCGCCATCGAGAATCAGGATGCGCTCTTTGAGGGCGTGCTTGAGAGCTTGAAGGCGAACGCTGCGATCGGACATTTGGACTACTCGGTAAGGCCATGACGAAGGGCCGGGATGATAGCAAACCTGTGCGCTTTTGGAGCATGACTCGAATTTGCATGAATATCGTTCATGTTGGTAAGGATGACAGACCGGTAGAATCGCGGCGTTTTTTCAGGATTCAGGACCAGGGACATGTCGTATCGCTTCGTCATCGGCACATTGTTGTTGTGTTTAAGCTGGGGCGCTCTGGCGCAAGGCCCGGTGATTCCCACTGCCATTTCACCTGCTATTTCCTATAGCCGCGACATTCAACCGATCTTCACTGAAAAGTGCGTGGCCTGCCACGCCTGCTACGACGCCGCCTGTCAGCTCAACCTGGGCAGCGGTGAGGGCGCGGCACGTGGCGCAACCAAAGTCCCGGTCTACGACGGTGACCGTCGTCAGGCGGTTGCACCGACCCGACTGTTCTATGACGCTTCCGGCAAACAGGCCTGGCAGCAAAAGGGCTTTTATTCGGTACTCGATACCCAGGGCAGCCAGGCTGCACTGATGGCGCGGATGCTGGAGCTTGGCCACAAGACTCCGTTGCAACCCAACGCGAAGTTGCCGGAAGACATCGTCCTGGGCCTGAATCGGGAAAACATGTGTGCCATGCCCGGGGAGTTCGACGGCTATGCCGCCAGGCATCCAAAAGAGGGCATGCCGCTGGCAGTGACCGGCCTGACCGACCAGCAGTACCAGACGCTGCAACGCTGGCTGGCGGCAGGCGCGCCGATCGATCAGATGGCGCTGGCGCCCAGCGCCAGGGAAGCCTTGCAGGTGGTGCAATGGGAAAACCTGCTCAATGCGCCGGGCGCCCGGGAAAGCCTGGTGGGGCGCTGGCTGTTCGAGCACTGGTTCCTCGCCCATCTCTACTTCAAGGACGGCGAGCCTGGGCATTTCTTCCAGTGGGTGCGTTCGCGCACCCCGACCGGCCAGCCGATTGACCTGATCAACACCCGTCGCCCGAACGATGATCCGGGCACGCAGTTCTACTATCGCTTGTGGCCGGTGCAGGGCGTGATCGTGCACAAGACCCACATCACCTATGCGCTGAGTCCGGCGAAACTGGCGCGGGTCAAGAGCCTGTTCTACAGCGGCAACTGGCAGGTCGACGCATTGCCGGGCTATGGACCGCAGAGCCGGGCCAACCCGTTTGCCACCTTCGAAGCGATTCCGGCCCAGGCGCGCTATCAGTTCATGCTCGATAACGCCGAGTATTTCGTGCGCACCTTTATCCGTGGGCCAGTGTGTCGCGGTCAGATCGCCACGGACGTGATCCGCGATAATTTCTGGGCGCTGTTCCAGGCGCCCGAGCACGACCTGTATGTCACCGATCCGAACTATCGCGGGCAAGCCACGCCGTTGCTGGCCATGCCGGGGCAGAACGATGATGTCGGCAGCATCCTCAGCCTGTGGCACGACTACCGTGACAAGCGAAATGAATACGAAGCCTTGCGCCGGGACAGCTACGCCGATGAGCCCGCGCCAAGCTGGTCGACCCTCTGGGCCGGCAATGACAATGCGTTGCTGAGTATCTTCCGCCATTTCGACAGTGCTTCGGTGACCAAGGGCCTGATCGGCGAGGTGCCGCAAACCGTATGGCTGTTCGACTATCCGCTGCTGGAACGCACCTACTATCAATTGGCGGTGAACTTCGATGTGTTCGGCAACCTGTCCCACCAGGCCCAGACGCGCTTGTATTTCGACCTGATCCGCAACGGCGCCGAGCAGAATTTCCTGCGCCTGATGCCCGCCGACTCCCGGGATGACTACCTGGACGACTGGTATCAAAACAGTGGCAAATTCAAGATGTGGCTCGACTACGAGACCATCGATGACGACAAGCCGACCGCGCTGAAGCTGAACCCGGCTGATCCCAAGCGTGACTTTGCCAATCAGCTGCTGGCCCGATACGGCGACCTTAACGCCAGGCCTGACCCGATCAATCGCTGCGACGGCGCCTATTGTTCACGGCCGAACATCGACCCGGACCTGCAAAGTGCCGAGCAGGCGCTCAGTCGCCTGACTTCGCGTCCGGCTGCGGGGCTGAAGGTCATCGACCTGTTGCCGGAAGCCACTATGCTGCGTATCGAAACCAGCAGCGGCAAGCGTGAGGTCTACAGCCTGCTACGTAACCGTGCCCACAGCAACGTGGCGTTTTTGCTCGGTGAATCACTGCGTTACCAACCGGGGCTCGACACCCTGACGATTTTCCCGGGTGTGCTCAGCAGCTACCCGAACTTCATGTTCAACATCCCGGCCGGGCAAGTGCCGGCGTTTGTGGATGCGATGGAAAGCGCCAAGGACACCGACAGCTTCGAGAAAATCGTCGAACGTTGGGGAGTACGTCGCAGTCATCCGCAATTCTGGTTCTATTTCCATGATCTGAGCCGCTACATCCAGGAAAACGATCCGGTGGAAGAGGGCGTGCTGGACATGAACCGCTACGAGAACCTCTGAACCACTGGGCCCTCCTGTAGGAGCTGCCGCAGGCTGCGATCTTTTGATCTAAAAAACAAATCAAGAGATCGCAGCTTGCGGCAGCTCCTACAGGGAGAGATCATCGGGATCTTTTCCCGACAAAAATACTAGGACTTTGTCCGGCGCGTTGATTGGCGTAAACTGCGCCCAAGCCTGCGAGGAGTTTCCATGACCGCTATTACCATCACTGACGCCGCCCACGATTACCTGGCTGATCTGCTCTCCAAGCAGAACACCCCGGGCATCGGCATTCGCGTCTTCATCACCCAGCCTGGCACCCAGTACGCCGAGACCTGCATTGCCTACTGCAAGCCGGGCGAAGAAAAACCCGAAGACACCGCGCTGGGGCTCAAAAGCTTCACCGCGTACATCGACCACTTCAGCGAAGCTTTCCTGGACGATGCCGTTGTCGACTACGCCACCGACCGCATGGGCGGCCAGCTGACCATCAAGGCGCCAAACGCCAAGGTACCGATGGTCAACGCCGACAGCCCGGTCAACGAGCGCATCAACTACTACCTGCAAACCGAGATCAACCCCGGGCTCGCCAGCCACGGCGGTCAGGTCAGCCTGATCGACGTGGTCGAAGACGGCATCGCCGTCCTGCAGTTCGGCGGTGGTTGCCAGGGCTGCGGCCAGGCCGATGTGACGCTGAAGGAAGGCATCGAGCGCACTTTGCTCGAGCGCATCCCTGAGCTCAAGGGTGTTCGCGACGTGACCGACCACACGCAGAAAGAAAACGCCTACTACTAAGTAAGGTGTTCGCTGCGGCATAAAAGATCGCAGCCTTCGGCAGCTCCTACAGGTGTACGCATTCTGTTGTAGGAGCTGCCGAAGGCTGCGATCTTTTGATTTTAAGGGCGGTAGAGATGCGCATGCCCCGCGCGATACAGCGACGACTCGCTGAAGTGGTCACTGCCCAGCACCCGCCCCACCAGAATCAACGCCGTACGGCGAAAGCCCTTGGCTTCAACTTTCCCGGCAATATCCTCAAGCGTGCCCACCACCCAATCCTGATCCGGCCAGCTCGCGCGGTGAACCACTGCAATCGGGCAGTCGGCGCCGTAATGGGGCAGCAGTTCCTCAACGATCTTCGCCAGGTGATTGACCCCCAAGTGAATCGCCATGGTCGCGCCGTGCTGCGCCAGGCTGGAGAATTCCTCTCCGGGAGGCATGGCGGTTTTGTCGGCGTAACGCGTCAGGATCACGCTTTGCGAAATGTCCGGCAGCGTCAGTTCCGCGCCCAAGAGCGCAGCGCAAGCGGCTGTGGCCGTCACACCAGGGACGATTTCGAACGCAATGCCCAGCTCACGCAGATAGCGAATCTGCTCGCCAATGGCGCCATACAGGCTCGGATCGCCGGAGTGCACCCGGGCCACATCCTGGCCCTTGGCGTGGGCGCTCTTGATCAGGTCGATGATCTGTTCCAGGTGCAGTTCGGCGCTGTTGACCACCTGTTCGGCACAGTGACCTTCCAGCACGGCGGCAGGCACCAGGGAGCCGGCATAAATGATCACCGGACAGCTGCGAATCAGCCGCTGGCCCTTGACGGTAATCAGTTCGGGGTCGCCGGGACCTGCGCCAATGAAGTAGACGGTCATCGTCGGTTCCTGTGGGGAAAAAAAGGGGCTGAACAGGGCTTCAGATGAAGAATGTTCATGATCAAAGGCGGAGATTATCGGTTTTTTACGCAGCGCCAGCCAATGCCAGGGTTGCCTGGGCATATTTTTGTCGTGGAATCAGCAGTTTTGCCGGGGCCTGGGCCAACTGTTCCGCCAGCGCCAGGGCGGCGCTTTCCGCCACGCCGTAGCAACCGGTGCGTTCAAAGGCTATTTGCGATTGATGACTGAGTTGCGGTTCATAAGCGGCCAGTTGTTCACTGCTGAAATACATCAGTTCCAGGCCAAGCTGCTGAGCCAGTTCGATCAGCGCAGGTTCGTCGCGCTTCAAATCGATGCTGGCCAGTGCCTTGATTGCATGCAGGGGAATTTGATGCGCGGCCAACGCCTGGTCGAGCAGCGCCCGCAACGTGCTGACAGGGCAGCCTCGCTGGCAGCCCAGGCCGACCACCAGGGTCGGCGCTGTGCTGATATCCGTCATGCGTGGTATTGACCATCGCTTTTGCGACGGAACAACCAGGCGCTGATCAGGCCCAGGGCCAGCCAGAACGCCACGTTGGTCAGTTGCGAAGCGATTTTGAACTGGGTTTCCAGCGCCTCTGGAGCGAGCATCGAATGCACTTGCGGTTGCGGTGCGCCAATCACATGGGGAACGGCGAGGATCGCCGCACCGAGGACTTTCATCAGCCAGTGACGGCTGAACACGATCAGCGCGATACCGACGGCGGTGGAGGCGGCGGTACCGATCCACCACAGTTGCCGTTGTGCCAGGTCGGCCGCGGCAGTGCCTGGCAATTCAGGCGGCAGGCCGAGGGTCGGCGCGAGCACGAAGGTCGCGTAACCGGCCAGGCCCCAGAGCAGGCCCTGCGAGGTTTTGGTCGGCGCACGCAAGGTGTACAGACCGGCCAGCATCAGGGCGAAACCGACGGCCACCACCAGGTTGCCACCGGTGGTCGACAGCACGCGCTGCCAGCCATCTTCCGGCTCCCAGGCTTGTGCATCGTGGGTGTGGGCAGCCATCGCACCGTCGGCGTGTTCATGCACTTCAACAGCGGCCGGTTCGGATTTTTCGTAGGTCTCGGCCTGCAAAATCAGCGGGGCGACCCAGAAGCTTTGCAGCAGCGTCAGCAACAGGGCGGCCAGCAACCCGGTGAAACCTGCGGTTTGCGCAATACGCTTGATCATGTCGACAGCTCTCAATGGCACGGAAACGCGGAGCTGTGGCGGGTATCGTGGGCGGCATTGTGCACCGCTTCGATGTGCGAGAAACCGGCAAAATACACAAGGCACGCGCCCAGGATCGACGCGCAGACGGCAACGGTCAGACGTTGGGTCAGGGTTGAGGTGGTGCTCGCGGCTGTGTGTTCGGCGCTGCTGATGATCGACATGGCGTTTCCCTCTGGTCTGTCAGCGGGGAATAAGAGCGCATGCAAAAACCCGCGCGACCAGGCGCGCAAGGTTTCGAACAGCGCCCGCCCACCGCGGGTTTGTTGGTTCAGTGACCGTACTGGTCACTTTGTGTTGCGGGCCGGTCTCCGGGCTCACGAGGGGCGAAGGCTTGCGCCTGAACCTGAAAACGTCACCTTCCCATGCCGCAGTGGCACAGTGGATCTGACGCTTCGCTCGCTTACCGTTGCGGGGGCAGCACCGGACTGACATGGCTTAAGAGTAAAGCACATGATTCACCGGTTTCCCGTTTCACCCTGTGAAGGGCACCCGTAACAAGGCGTGTAGGAGAGCATGGGCGGGGGTTGGGCGTCAATTGGCAAGGGTTCTCACTTGAGACTGAATGATGCTCGGCTCTTTGTAGGAGCTGCTGAAGGCTCGGGCCGCGTTCGGACGATCTTTTGATCTTGTTTTTAAAAGGGAAATCAAAGGATCGCAGCCTTCGGCAGCTCCTACAGTGATTGACCGGTCTTCCCACCATGCGTAGCCTTGCGCTTTCGAGGTTCTTCGGCATTTGCCGAAGCTAAGAAGGGAACGCGGTCGATGCCGCGGCTGCCCCCGCAACTGTGAACGGTGATGTTCGTTGCCACGCCACTGCAGGCTCAATCCATGAGGCCGGCGGGAAGGCGCAGCGAATGCCAGGCTCAAGGCCGGCACACCGTCAGCCAGGAGACCTGCCTCGTCACAGATTCTCACTTTCAACCGGGCGGGGTGATCCGGTGGCGAACTCTTCAGGCACGCGTGTCCGCGTTGCCGGTCGTCGTCCCGTATGCCCGCCACATTAGCCATAGGGCATCCGATGAAAACACTGGCCAAACTCCCCGTCACCATCGTTACCGGCTTTCTCGGCTCGGGCAAGACCACGCTGCTGCGGCACATGCTCGACAACGCCCAGGGTCGCCGCATCGCAGTGATCGTCAACGAATTTGGCGAGCTGGGCATCGACGGTGAAATCCTCAAGCAGTGCTCCATCGGTTGCACCGAAGAAGAAGCCAACGGCCGTGTCTATGAGCTGGCCAACGGCTGCCTGTGCTGCACCGTCCAGGAAGAATTCTTCCCGGTGATGCGCGAACTGGTGGCCCGTCGTGGCGATCTTGACCACATCCTCATCGAAACGTCCGGTCTGGCCCTGCCCAAGCCGCTGGTGCAAGCCTTCCAGTGGCCGGAAATCCGCAGTGCCTGCACGGTGGATGCGGTGATCACCGTGGTCGACAGCCCGGCCGTGGCCGCCGGCACCTTCGCCGCGTTCCCGGATCAGGTCGACGCCCAGCGCAAGCTCGACCCGAACCTGGACCACGAATCGCCGCTGCACGAACTGTTCGCCGACCAACTGGCCAGCGCTGACCTGGTGATCCTCAACAAAGCCGACCTCATCAATCCGGCGGACCTGGCCCGCGTGCGCCTGGAAGTCGCCGAGGAATTGCCGCCGGCGGTGAAAGTCATCGAAGCCAGCAGTGGTCGCCTGCCGCTGGACGTGCTGATCGGCCTGGGTGCCGGCTCCGAAGAACACATCGACAGCCGTCACAGTCACCACGACCATCATCACGATGGCGACGACGATCATGATGACCACGATCACGACGCCTTCGATTCGATCTCCATCGAACTGCCGCAAGCCGACGAAAGCCTGCTGCTGGACGCGCTGACCCAACTGGTGGTCCAGCACGGCATCCTGCGGGTCAAGGGTTTTGCGGCGATCCCGAACAAGCCGATGCGCCTGCTGATCCAGGGCGTGGGCACGCGTTTCGACAAGCATTTCGACCGCCAGTGGGGCGCTGAAGAAGCACGGGTCACCCGTTTGGTGCTGATCGGCCAGGAACTGGACGCCACTGTACTCGAAGCGCAATTGCGCGCCGCGCTCAGCGTGTAAGCCATGCACCTGCTCAGGACCCAGCCCGGCGGTTTCGTGTCGGATGACAACATTGCCGACCTTGGACAAACCCCCGCCGAACTGGTGGTCCTGTGCAGCGGCGATTCCAGCCTGGCGCTGCTCGCCGAAGCGGCGCAGCAATTGCCCGACGATTACCCGAGCGTACGCTTGGCCAACCCGATGCAGGTGCAGAACCATGCCTCGGTCGATTTGTACGTCGATGAAGTGCTGCGTCACGCCAGGGTGATCCTGATTTCGCTGCACGGCGGCATCGCCTATTGGCGTTACGGCATCGAGCGCCTGGTCGAACTGTCGCAGCGTGGTGTGCAGGTGATTCTGGTGCCGGGTGATGATCGTCCGGACCCGGAGCTCAGTGACCTGAGCACCGTCGGTGCCGAGGATCGCGACCGGCTCTGGCAGTTTCTGCGCCAGGGCGGCATGGGCAACGCCCTGGATTTCTTCCGCTGCCTGGCCAACCGCTGGCTGGCCCGTGATTACACCTGGGGCGAGCCGCAAACCCTGCCGCGCACGGCGATCTACCATCCGCACAAACACCACGCTGCACTGAGCGACTGGCAAGCCGACTGGCACGCCGATCAACCGGTGGCGGCGGTGCTGTTTTACCGATCGCATTTGCAGGCGGCGAACACCGCTTTCATTGATGTTTTTTGCCAGCGCTTGCAGGCGGCGGGGTTGAATCCGTTGCCGATCGCGCTGGCCAGCCTGAAAGAGCCTGGTTGCCTTGGCGTGGTCGAGGACTGGCTGGATGAGGCCAGCGTCTCGGTGATACTGAACACCACGGGTTTCGCCCAGTCCAGCCCCGAAGCACCCCATCTGCGCCCGTTTCGTCGCAATATTGCGGTGATCCAGGCGATTTGCGCCCAGGACAACGAGCCCGGTTGGCGCGCCAGCGAACAGGGACTTGGCCCTCGTGATCTGGCGATGCATATCGCGTTGCCTGAGCTGGATGGACGCATCATCAGCCGCCCGATCAGTTTCAAGGACCTGGCATGGCGCAGTGAGCGCAGCCAGTCGGATGTGGTTTGCTACCGGCCACAACCGGAGCGCATGGATTTCGTGGCCGAACTGGCGCGGCGCTGGGTCGATCTGGGACGGGTACCCAATGCGGAAAAACGCATTGCCTTGATTCTCGCCAATTACCCGACCCGCGATGGTCGCATCGGTAATGGCGTCGGTCTCGACACCCCGGCAGCGGCGCTGAATATCCTGCGGGCGCTGCATGCCGAAGGTTACCCATTGCCGGCCCAATTGCCCGACAGTGGCACCGCGCTGATCCAGCAGTTGCTGGGCGGCGTCAGTAACGATCTCGAGACCCTCGACCTGCGTCCGTGCCAGCAAAGCCTGGCAATGGATGACTATCTGGCGATGTTCAACGCACTGCCCGAAGCCAACCGTGCGGCGGTGCTCGAACGTTGGGGCACGCCGGAAAGCGACCCGATGTGCCGCAGCGGACGGATGATGATCGCCGGCCTGCGTTTTGGCCTGACCTTCATCGGCATTCAGCCGGCCCGGGGTTATCAGGTCGACCCGAGCGCGGTGTATCACGACCCGGACCTGGTGCCGCCCCATGGCTACCTGGCGTTCTACTTCTGGTTGCGCAACACCTATGGCGCCCACGGCGTGATCCACGTCGGCAAGCACGGCAACCTTGAATGGCTGCCGGGCAAGGGCGTTGGGCTGTCGGAACATTGCTGGCCAGATGCGTTGCTCGGGCCGCTGCCGAACATCTATCCGTTCATCGTCAACGACCCGGGCGAGGGCGCCCAAGCCAAGCGGCGCACCCAGGCCGTGATCATCGATCACCTGATGCCACCGCTGACCCGCGCCGAAACCTACGGCCCGCTGCGCAACCTTGAGCTGTTGGCCGACGAGTATTACGAAGCGCAGTTGCTCGATCCGCGTCGTGCCCGAGAGTTGCAGCGCGACATCCTGCAACTGGTGCGCGACACCCACATCGACCGTGAACTGCAACTGGACGAACAACTCGACAGCGATGCCGACGCAGCGATCTGGTTGCCGCGGCTCGACACATACCTGTGCGACTTGAAGGAGTCGCAGATCCGCGACGGCCTGCATGTGTTCGGCGAATCGCCCACCGGGCGTTTGCGTATCGACACCTTGCTGGCGTTGTTGCGCATTCCTCGGGGCGATGGCCGGGGCGCGCAGTCGAGTCTGCTGCGGGCACTGGCCAAGGCATTCGGGCTGGGGTTCGATCCACTGGATTGTGCGCTGGCCGAACCTTGGACAGGGCCGCGCCCCGAGGCTCTTGTGGGCATCAGCGAAGAGACCTGGCGTACGGCGGGCGATACCCGCGAACGCCTGGAGTTGTTCGCCGCACAGTTGATTTCGGACGCTTTGAACAGCCCCTGTGGGAGCGAGCCTGCTCGCGAAGCTCTTGACTATTCATTGTTGATGTCGATTGACCCACCGCCTTCGCGAGCAGGCTCGCTCCCACAAGGGGGCAACTGGATTGAGGTACAAGCCATCATCGATGGTTTGCGTGACGTCATTGCCCCGCGTCTGGACGCCTGCGGTCCGGCGGAAATGCGCGGATTGCTCGATGCCCTGAGCGGTCGCTTCGTCCCGGCCGGTCCCAGCGGCGCGCCGAGCCGTGGCCGCCTGGACGTGCTGCCCACCGGTCGCAACTTCTATTCGGTGGACGTGCGCAACCTGCCGACCACTACGGCGTGGCGTATCGGGTTCCAGTCGGCCAACCTGATCCTCGAACGGCACCTGCAAGACCACGGCGATCATTTGCGCCAGCTCGGTTTGTCGGTGTGGGGCACCGCGACCATGCGCACCGGCGGCGATGACATCGCCCAGGCCATGGCGCTGATGGGTGTGCGCCCGGTCTGGGCCACCGGCAGCCAGCGGGTCGATGATTTCGAGATTCTGCCGTTGAGTTTGCTCGACCGTCCGCGGGTGGACGTGACCTTGCGTGTGTCCGGTTTCTTCCGTGATGCCTTTGCCAATCTGATTCGCTTGTTCGACGCGGCGGTGCAAGCGGTGGCCGACCTCGATGAGCCGGACGACCTGAACCCGTTGGCGGCCAAGGTACGCGCCGAACGCGCAGCCTTGCTGCAGTCAGGGCTCGATGAAGTGGCTGCGCGGCGTCAGGCCGGCTGGCGGATTTTCGGGGCCAAACCCGGTGCCTACGGCGCGGGAGTGCAGGGCGCCATCGACGGTCGCCTGTGGCAGAGCCGCGAGGACCTGGCCGAGGTCTACCTCAACTGGGGCGGCTACGCTTACGGCGGGTCCGACGAAGGCACCGCCGCCCGTGAACAGTTCAGCCAGCGCCTGAGCCAGGTACAGGCGGTGCTGCAAAACCAGGATAACCGCGAGCACGATCTGCTCGACTCCAACGATTACTACCAGTTCCAGGGCGGCATGCTCGCGGCGGTGGAAAGCCTGAAAGGCGAGGCGGCGGCCAGCTATCATGGCGACCACAGCCAGCCGGACCTGCCGAAGATTCGCACCCTGAAGGAAGAGCTGAACCGGGTTATCCGCTCCCGGGCGGCCAATCCGAAGTGGCTCGAGGGCGTCAAGCGTCACGGCTACAAAGGTGCCTTCGAGATGGCCGCGACGGTCGACAACCTGTTCGCCTTCGATGCCACCACGCAGTTGATCGACGATCACCAGTACGCGTTGCTGGCCGATGCCTACTTGCTCGACCCGGACACCCGGGATTTTGTCCGTGAACACAACCCCCATGCCTTGCGCGACATGACCGAGCGCATGCTTGAGGCGCAACAACGGGGGATGTGGAAGGAGCCCGGCGAGTACCGCGAGGCGCTGGAAAATCTGTTGCTGGATATAGAAGAAGACGGCTAATCACCGCAAACCCTGTGGGATTGGGGCGCCAGTGAGATCATCGACCATGACCGAGATAAAACAATGACCGACACCCCGCATTTCCCGCTCTCCGCCGTGGTCGGCGCCGACGATTTGAAGCTGGCCCTGTACCTGACCGCCATCGACCCGAAAATCGGCGGCGTGCTGATCGAAGGCCCGCGGGGCATGGCCAAGTCGACCCTGGCCCGTGGTCTGGCGGACCTGCTGGCCAGCGGTCAGTTCGTCACCTTGCCGCTGGGCGCCACCGAGGAACGCCTGGTCGGCACCCTCGATCTCGACGCGGCGCTGGGCGAAGGTCGCGCACAGTTTTCCCCCGGTGTACTGGCCAAGGCTGACGGTGGCGTGCTCTATGTCGACGAGGTCAACCTGTTGCCCGATCACCTCGTCGACCTGCTGCTCGATGTGGCCGCCAGCGGCACCAATCTGGTGGAGCGTGACGGTATTTCCCATCGGCATTCGGCGAAGTTCGTGCTGATTGGCACCATGAACCCGGAAGAGGGTGAACTGCGTCCGCAATTGCTGGACCGTTTCGGCTTGAATGTCGCCCTTGGTGGCCACACCGCGCCGGTCGAGCGCGGTCAGATCATCCGCCGTCGCCTGGATTTCGACAGCGATCCGCAAGGTTTCTGCGCCGAATGGGAGTCCGCGCAGGCGTCTTTGCGCGAACGTTGCCAGAACGCACGCAACGCGCTGACAAACATTGCCCTCGACGATCAGGCGCTGGCGCACATCACCGAGCGCTGCTTTGCCGCCGGCGTCGATGGTTTGCGCGCCGACCTGGTCTGGCTGCGCGCCGCCCGGGCGCACGCCGCCTGGCGTGGGGCGAACGCCATCGCCGAGGAAGATATCGACGCCGTGGCCGAGTTTGCCTTGCGCCATCGTCGTCGCGAGCATTCACCGCCGGCACCTCAGCCATCCCAGGCTGCGCAACCCTCGGCGCCGCAGAACACCAACCCGAGCGAAGGGCAGGGCCAGTGGGGCGAGTTGCCTGCCCAGGCGCTGGCGGTCGGCGCACGACGTGAAGTGCCGAGCTGGCCAAAAAAGCCCTAGGCATTCGCCTTCGCCGCGACGCGGGGGCGAATGCCAGACCCCGGGCCGGGCGGCTGGACCACGGCAAACAGGGCAAGCGTCATGCAGCCCCCAACGGCTCGGTCAACTGGCCTGGCACATTGCTCAATGGCCGACCGCGTCAGTGCGAAGACCTGTTGTTTCACCTGCGCACTCGCTCGCCCCATGAACTGTGGCTGGTGATCGTTGATGCCTCCGCATCGACCCGCCGTCATCATGCATTGAGCGATGCCAAGGGGTTGCTGGCACAGCTGTTCGACGATGCCTATCGCCAGCGCGCCCGACTGGCTTTGCTCACGGCCAGCGGTGCAGTACCGAAGTGGCAGGTGCAGGGATTGAAGGCCTCGACCGGGTTGCGCCAGTGGCTCGAGGGTCTTGGTGCCGGTGGTGGTACGCCGTTGCTTGCGGCATTGGGCGAAGCCGGTCGATGGCTCGCCGCACGGCAAAAGCGTTTCCCGGCGGAGCAACAGCGGTTGCTGCTGGTGACCGATGGCCGGCTCAAGGACTGGTCGTTGTTGCCCGTGCTGGAGTGCCCGGGGCTGTTGATTGACATCGAGCGCGGGCCGATCCGGCTTGGGCGCAGCAGGGTGTTGGCGGCGCAGTTGCAGGCCGAGTATCGGCACATTGACGAGCTGCTTCCTGGCTGAATTCCGGGTTGCCTGGACTGGCCTCTTCGCGAGCAAGCGGTGGGTCAGTCACCATCCATTTCGGATCACTTACCCATCGCCTGCCGATACTGCCGGGTGCGCTTGCCAATGTATAACTGGTCGAGAATCAACGCCCATAGCGCCGAGACTTCAGGTCGGGTTTTGCGCCCACGGCTCAAGCGATGCAGCTGGAACTTGACCACCGCCATGCTCGCCAGCGCCACCAGGGGCTTGCGCTTCCAGCGGATTGGCGGCAGTTGCGGATGGCTGTCCTGGCCTTCGCGCCAGTGCTTGACCAAGTGCGGCTCAACGGCCAGCGCGGTGCCGATGCCGGCCATGGCAAGGCCGCTGTCGAGCACGTGTTCGACGATCGCCAAACGGCGGATCCCGCCAGTCACCATCACGGGCATGCGCGCCACGCTGGCCAGTTCACCGGCCATTTCCAGAAAGTACGCCTCCCGTGCCAGGGTCCGGCCGTCGCGCGCTTCGCCTTGCATGGCCGGTGCCTCGTAACTGCCGCCGGAGAGTTCCAGCAGGTCGATCGCTTGTTCGTTCAGCCACTGGATCACTTGCCGCGCATCCTCGGCATCGAAACCTCCGCGCTGGAAATCCGCCGAGTTGAGCTTTACCGACACACAAAATTGCGGCGACACCGCCTGGCGAACTGCCTCGACAACGGACAACAGCAGGCGCGCACGGTTTTCCAGGGAGCCACCCCACTGATCGGTGCGCCGATTGGTGAGCGGCGAAAGGAACTGGCTGAGCAGGTAGCCGTGGGCGGCGTGGATCTGCACACCGGTAAAACCGGCTTTCTCGGCCAGTGCGGCGCTGCTGGCGAAGCGTCGGATCACCTCCTGGATGTCGTCCTCGGTCATGGGCTTGGGTTCGGCGAACATCTTCGAGAATTGGCCCAGATCCAGCGCAACCGCCGACGGTGCCAGGGCTTGCTGGCCGAGGTTGGCCATGGTCTGGCGGCCAGGGTGGTTAAGCTGCACCCAGAAGTGCGCACCGCCGGCCCGGCCGACGCTAGCCCACTGGCGGAAGCGCTCCAGGTGGCGCTCGTCTTCCAGTGCTACACCACCGGGGCCGGTCATGGCGCGGCGGTCGATCATCACATTACCGGTCAGCAACAAGCCGGCCTCGCCCTCGGCCCAGGCCTGATACAGGCGAAACAGCGCTTCATCGGGCACTTGCTCGGTATTGGCGAGGTTCTCTTCCATCGCGGCTTTGGCAATGCGATTGCCGATGGTCTGGCCGTTGGGCAAATTCAACGCTTGAAAGGGCGACATGCTTGACTCCTCGTAGTGATGAGCAGAGGCTAAGCTTAAAGTTAACTTTAATGTCAAGCAGGTAAACGAGGCCGCAATGAAGATTGGTGAATTGGCGCGGTTGAGCGGGTTGACCGCATCGCGAATTCGTTTTTACGAGTCTCAGGGGTTGATCCGCCAGGTCGAGCGCTCATCCAACGGTTATCGACGTTACTCGCAAGAGGCGCTGCAAACCCTGCAAATCATCCAGTGCGCGCAGCAAGCGGGTTTCAGCCTGGAAGAACTCAGACAATTACTGCCGGATAATGTGACGGGCGCGTTCAAGCATGATGAGTTGATGGCCGGCCTGCACCGCAAGATCGAGCAGATCGAAGAGATGCAACGGCACCTGGCCCATAGCAAGGCGCAGTTGCTGGGCTGGATCGACACCATCCAGGCCCGGCCCGAAGGCATGAGCTGCGATGAAAATGCCGAGCGGGTGATGACGTCATTCAAGCACTAGCCCGGTCGGGACCAGGGAGCAAGCCTGCTCGCGAATCGGATGGATCAGTTCATTGATGAAACGTATACCGATCTTTCCCGGTATGTTTTGACTCATACAAGGCCGCATCGGCCTTGATCAGCGCCTGGTTCAGTGTGTCCCCGTCGAGTACCCGGGCCAGGCCGATGCTGATGGTCACCGGGTGTCGAGTGGGTTGCTCGCGCACCACCCGACACAGTTCACCGGCCAGAGTCTCGACGTCTTCGCGGCGAACCCCGGCCAGGTAAATCGCGAACTCCTCGCCACCCAATCGCGCATATTCGTAGTGGGTCATCACCGACTTGATGTCCTGCGCAATGCGCTTGAGCACCTCATCGCCAATGTCGTGGCCGTAGACGTCGTTAACCTTCTTGAAGTTGTCGATGTCGATCATCGCCAGGTAGTGGTCGGTTTCCCGCGGCACGTTGTTCAATTGCAGGTTGGCGCGTGTCATGAACGAACGGCGATTGGGGATTTCGGTGAGCGTGTCGATGTAGGCCTGGTCCAGCAGCAGCTTGGACATTATGAAGTTGTAGAGCTTGGCCTTGCGCAGTGTCAGGAAGCTGTAGATGGTCAGGCCGCCGATAAATGTCGTGTAACTGAGGGCCATCACGCCCCCCAGTTCAAACTGTTCGATACCGGTGTGGTAGAAGGGGTTGAGAAACCACCAGGTCACCCATTGCGCGGCAAAGAATGACCAGCGGCTCAGCGGCAACACCGAAGCTGTGAACAGAGTGGTCGAGGCCGCCAGCAACAGCCAGGCCGGTTGGTGGTCGTTGCCCAGGCCTTCGATGAGCAGCCGCGTGCCGAAGGCAATGGTGAGCACAAACAGCAGGTTGAGTTTCTGGAAGTGCCGGGCGTCGCGGATGAACAGCAGAGTGATGAGGAGAATCGCGAAGACACCGAAAAACACCAGCGAACGCCAGGTGAATGGCTGCCCGCCGATGAAACTCAGGATCAGGTCGTAAGCAATCCAGACCACGATACTGGCGATGTAGATCAGCACGCAAAAGGTGTGCAGCCGTTCGAATTCATGCTGGAGAAACTCGGCCCTGAGCTCAGTCGGCGCCGATTTTTTCAGCACTTCTTCTTCAATGGTTTTGTACATCGCCGACCTTGCCGTTGTGCTGGTTGTCGAGAATCACCTTGCCCCAGGGGCGGTAGCGCAGGGAGAAAACCGATGTCGGGTGGCAACCCGGCGAAGAGGTTTGCGGGGCCATCGCTTCGGCACGGAAGGGTTGCCCGGCAGCGCTGATTTGCCGGAAGGCTTCCCTGACAATGCCGATGGAGCAGGGCAGTGCATTGGCGTAGCCATTGCGAATCAAGGGTGGCAAGCGTCCAGTGCCGGCACCGTCCTGCCACCACACCTGGATTCCGGCGTTCGCCAATTCTCCTAGCCATTGGCCATTTACTTGCGGCGCGAGTTTGCCGACGTTGAACACACTGATGTGCAATGGCGCATCGAGCTTGGCGGAAAAGTCCTTGAGCTGGCGTTGCAACCTTTGCCGGCGATCCAGTGCTAGAAAGTGCAGGTCATCCAGTTCCATGGGCAGATACCAGCCGCTGACCGGGAGTTTCCAGTCCTTGCGCAGCTTCTGCTGCCGGGCCAGCGACTGCCCCAGTTGCGTCTGCCAGTACGTTGCCAGCCCGGCACTGTCCAGCTCATTGATGCGTTGGTAATAGGCCGGGTCCATGTACAGGCCCAGCACCAGTTTCAGGCCCTGGGCCTGGGCCTGCTTCAGGCTGCCGGCGAGCCAGCCATCGGCGCCGCCGAAGTCCGAATCGCCGTAGGCCGTCCACTGCACGATCACCGTGTGCACACCCTCGCGGGCGCTGTCCTGCCAGATCCGCTGCCATTGCGCCTGGCTCAGGTTGGCATCGACATTGAGCGGTTGATAGAAAATCCGCTCGTCGGCATGGGTCGCCGTGGTGCCCAGCAGCAGGCACAAAGTCAAAAGAAGTCGCTTCATCAGAAATTCAACTCCACGCCCAGCAGCACGCCGTTACCGCCGTCATACAGATTGCCGCCCAACGCTTGTTGATACTCGGTGCGTACTGTCAGGTGCGCGCGATAGGCGTTGTATATGTCATCGTCGAACCACCATTGCCAACGCAGGCCCAGACCGGTGCGCAGGTCCTGGCGCCAGTCGTTGCTCGGGTCCTGGCTGGCGAATTCGAGGAAACCGTACGGCATGATCGTTTGTGCGCCGTTGAACGGCAGTTTCCAGGTGTGACCTTGCTGGAAGCGCGACAGCCATTGATGGTCGCCGGCCTTGGTCCACCACGCCGCGTCGAGGTAGAGGAAGCGCTCCTCCCAATCGCTTTCATCGACCCGCCAATCGTTGCGGAATCGACCCTGATCAAGGAACGACGCCGTTGTCCGCAGCAGGTAGTCGGTGGTGGTGTGGCCATCATCGCGGTGATCCTCGGCCTGATCGGATACCTTGTCGGGGACCAGCATCTGGCCGAGGCTCAGGCCATGGTTGTCCTGGTCATCGAACTGGCTTTGTTTGTAGATCTCGCCATAGAAGTTGATGTTGGCGGTGCCCCAGGGCTTGTAGCGCAGGCCGACGCCGGTGCCCAGGGATTCGGCATAGCTCGAGCGGCCCACGCCGCCAAGCAACACGCGGCCATAGACCGACAGCGTGCTGCCGGCGCGGCTGGGTTCATCGCCCAATGCGTGGTCCCACATGGCCAGTTGGACGTTCTGCGAACTGGAGCGTCGCTGCGTGCCGGTGCTCTGGTCAGGGCGCACGAAGTCGTTGGTCGATATCCCGGCCGGCGACCAGGTACTGGCGATGGTGACTGAGTCGCGACGGGACAGGCTTTCGTGAGCACGACGCTGGCGATAGCGCCGCGCTTCCATGCTGCCATCCTCGTCATCGGCGGCCACCGGGTTCTGCTCCAGGTCGATCACGCGTTCCAGTTCCTTGCGCGCCGAGGCGCTGTCTTCGACCTCGTCATAACGCCAGGCCAGTGTTTCGCCGAGGCGATAGTCTTCCGGGAAGTCCTGGGTGGCGCGTTGCAGGTACGGGATGGAACTGGCGCGTGCTGCCTTGGTCTCGGCACCGGCCAGGCGTACGCCGTAGTCGGCACGATAACGGGGGTTGTTCGGCTCGCGGCGCACCGCTTCGGCAAGCCATTCGGTACTTTGCTGCAGGTCGCCGGCCTTTTGCGCCGTGACCGAAGCCGCGTAGTAATGCTCGGCATCCGGTACCAGCTGCAGGGCGGAACGCTGGCGTTGCAGCGCGAGCGCGTGATCGCCCCGGGCATCGGCAATCGCCGCGCCCAACGTCCACTCATTGGCGCCACGGGTACGGCTTAGTTGCCAGTAGCGTTCGGCCGTTTGCGTGTCGCCGATATTCAGGGCGCCGCGGCTGGCAGTGAGGCGGGCATTGTCGCTGAGTTCGGCGTCCGGAATGCTGCGCCAGATGGCCAGGGCACCGGCCGAGTCTCCGGACGCTTCCAGGGCGTAGGCGAGTGGCAGGCGAGTGTTCGGGTCACCCATTTTTTCGGCGGTCTGGTAGTACACCACCGCTTCGCCGGGGCGCTCGGGCATTGCACAGCGGCCGAGGGCGCGGTAGTCGCCTGCGACTTGCGGGTGATCGCCAATCGCCTGTTGAACCGCGCCACACTGGCCGTTTTCCGCCAGTTGCGCCAGCAGCTGCCCGCGAGTGGCGGGGTCGACGCGGTTGAGCAACGAAACGATGCGTTGCTGTTGTGCCGCGGTTGGTGTCGATGCGGCATACAACCCCGCCAATCGTTGCAGCAGGGGCGTCGGCAGCTTGCCGCCGTGGCGGTCGAAGGCGCTTTCGAGCAACTGTTGCGCATGTTCCCGCTGGCCGGCTTTGAGCGCCAGGTAGGTCGCCTGATTCAGCGAGTTGAGGTTGCCGGTCTGCTGGTAGTGCCGCTCCCAGAATGCCGCCGCTTCGGTATCGTGATCCGATGCCTGGAGCAGTTCAGCGCGACGCTTGACCACGTCGGCGGTCTGCGGCTGGCTGGCGAGGTAGGCCATGACTTTGTCGTTGCGGCCTTCATCCCGCCAGACGTCGAGCAGCTGTTCGCGGCGTTGCGTGTCCCAGGGTTCCGGCAGACGGGTCGCTTGCAGCAGGTCGGTGGCTTGCAGGCGCTGGGCGAGGACCAGCCATGCTTGCGGATTTTCATCAGGCTGGCAACTTTTCAACTGGGTCAGCGCCGCTTGCGGATCACGACGTGACAGCCAGTCGGCGGTCTCCAGGCACGGCCGCTGCAACTCACCACTCAAGCGTTGTACCGTGGCGCTGTCGCCGGTTTGCCGCGCCAGTTCCCACAGGCGCTGGCGTTGCGCCGGATCGGCAAGATCGGCGGGCGGCAGCGATTGCATCCAGCGCTGCGCCTGCTGGACCTGGCCCATGGCAATCGCCCGGTCGACCATGGCCAGTCGGGTCTTGCGCGCGGCTTCCGCGCTTGGCGCCGTTTGCAGCAGTTGCTGCAAGGGTTGCTCGTCGAGGCGTTGCACGTAGGCGTTGGCCAGGCGTTGCCAGCTTTGGGCATCGAGTTGTTGTTTCGCGGCCAGGGGCGCCAGCTCCTTGATGGTGCTATCCCAATCGTGCAACTGCTCGGACCAGTTGGCCCGGGCCTGTTGCAGCGCTTGCTCATCACCCTTGGCTGGCAGTTGGGCCAGCCAGTCATGGGCCGAGGCCACGCTACCGCGCTTGGCCAGGCTCGCACTGTAGGCCTGCCACAGGCGCACGCGATGCTCGATATTGCTGGAGGCGATCCATTGCTCCACCTGTTTTCTGTCTGGCGGATCCTGTTCGATCCAGGCCAGGCGCAGGTTGAGCAGGGCTTCGCTGTTGGCCGGGGTATCCTGCAGCGCTTGCACGGCGTCTTCGTAGCGTTGCTGCTTGACCAGCGATTGCACCAGCAGCGCCCGTGCTTCATCGTTTCCTGGTACTTGACCCAGCAGGTGACGCATCAGCCGTTCGACTTCCTTCCAGTTGCCGTTTTTCGCTTCGCGGTAACTGCGGTCCATATAGGGGTAACTGCGGAACTGATCGAAATCGGTCAGGGGTTCGGCTTGCACCCACGCCGGCGTGGTCAGGCAGAGCAACAGGCTACCGGCCATCAGGGTCTGGCGATGGACAGGCTTCATGCGGCCTCCCGGGCAATGCAGTAGGCAGCGTGCTGCTCACTCGCCTGATCGACCAAGGCCTGTTCGAGAATTTCCTGTGTGATC
The DNA here is from genome assembly GCF_949767755.1 of Pseudomonas sp. IT-P4. Taxonomy (NCBI): domain Bacteria; kingdom Pseudomonadati; phylum Pseudomonadota; class Gammaproteobacteria; order Pseudomonadales; family Pseudomonadaceae; genus Pseudomonas; species Pseudomonas sp. IT-P4. The sequence continues at coordinate 75,650 of NZ_CATKPX010000015.1, forward strand.
ATGCCGCGTTCAATCAAGTGTTCACCTAGAGACATTTTTTCCGCATCGAAATCGATCAGTGCCTGATTGAACAGGGTTGGCGGCACCATGCCGCGTACTTGCAACAGATTGCCCAGCAACACCTGGTGATGGCTGACGCGCTCGATCAGGTCTTCGTCGTCCTGATTTTTTTCCAGCACCTCAAGCATCTGATGTACTTCTTCGCTTTGACGAGGGCTGGCGTACCAATAGCGGATCCCCAGTGTCACCCGGCCTTGCGGTGCAAGGCGGCAACGCACCTTGCGTTTCAGTTGACGGCTGATGGCTCCCAGGGACACCTGGCTCACCGGACCTTCGGAGGCCAGTACCAGGGTTTCGTTTTCCTCGCCGACCGGCAGCACGCCGTAGTGTGTGGCGATTTTGCGCGGCACCGCGTCGATCAGGCGTTTGTCGAGCTTGAACGGATTGAGTGGCGCCCATTCCAGGTCCAGTTGCTCGGCCAGGGCCTGCACCAGTTGCGTGGTGTCGATGTGCCCGCGCAGCAGCAACTCCTGACCCAGGCGTCGGCGCACCGGGTTGGTGATCGCGGCTTCGAGTTGATCTTCAGAAAGCAGGCCTTTTTCCACCAGTCGATGTCCCAGCGGGGTGCGCTGGGCCTCGGCCAGGGCCGGAAACTCATGGGTGGTCTTGTCCCAGGCGACGCGCCGTGAATCGCCCATTTCCATCACCTGGCGCAACGCCCGAAGGTTGGCGAAGAAATTGACGAAATTGCTCCACACCATCCGGGGGGCCGACAGCAGTCCTTCGCCCAGTCCGTAAAAACGGGTGACAAACCAACCGCGCTGGAATAGCCGATTGAGCAGCATGAAACCATTGAGCCAGAGCAGGCCCGCCAACAACGTGCTGTCAGAGAGGATCGAGGGGAACCGCCAGGCGTTCGGTGCGATTACTGTGACCAGCCACATCGCCAGCAACACCACCAGCAGTATGTTCACCAGGAAGCTCAACAGGTACGCAATCAGGCCACGGCGGTCGCGCCACAGAAAATAATTGAGCAGGCCTTTGCTGCTCCAGCCCAGATTCTTGGTGCCCTGGAACACAATGCCGACGATCCAGCGCGACTTCTGCCGGATCGCGTACTGCAAGTCCCGGGGAAAGTGCTCGCGCACGCAGATCACCTGGGAAAAGGCGCGATCCATGCCGAACACCCAGGGTTGTTCCAGTGCCAGTTTCGGATCGGTTACCGAATAGCGGGCAAAGATGCACTTCATGCCTTTTTGCTTGAGGCGGAAACCGATGTCGTAGTCTTCGGTCAGGCTCTGCACGTCGAAAGCGATACCGTCACCGTCCTCGAGCAGGGCACTGATGGCCTTACGGCTGAAGCAGGTGCCGACCCCGGCGCTGGGCACTTGCCCGGTCAGTGCTTCACGCACGATGACGTCCTTGCCATGGTTTTCGGCGAACTCGTCGACGTAGTGCCCGGCGGTGAAGCCATTCCATTGCGGCGCGTAGGGATAGACCGGAATCTGGATCAGGTCCTTGGCCGGCAGCAGGTAGTTGAACAGGCGCAACTCCATCGGCGAAATCACGTCCTCGGCATCGTGCAGGATGAAGCCGGCGAACTGGATCTTTGCGTCGTTTTCAAAGCGCAGGATGGCGTCGATCACGTTGTTCAGGCAGTCGGCCTTGCTGGTCGGGCCGGGGCGTGCGCACACCACTTTGTGCACATTGGGATAATGCCGGCACACTGCATCGACGTCGGCCTGGGTCTCGGCGTCGTTGGGGTAGGTGCCGACGAAAATCTGATAGTTCTCGTAGTCGATGGTCGAGGCGGCCAGGCGCGCCATTTCACCGACCACACCGACTTCGTTCCACGCCGGCACCATGATCGCCAGGGGTTTTTCGCCGATGGAGTACAGCCGTTGCTCATCGGCGCGGTCGAATTTTTCATAGATCCGCCAGCGCCGGATCAGTTTGCGGGTCCAGTACACCAGGTCGATGAACAGGTCATCGAGCCCGAGCAGGAACATCAGCAGGGCTAGCGTAATCGCGAGGTATTTGAGTCCGAACAACACATAGGCAAAGAGGTCGACAAACACCAGGCTCATACGGCTTTACCCGCTGTACGGTGTTTGAGCCATACGCCGAGTCGATTGGCGATGCGTTCACTGGCGTGCCCGTCGCCATAAGGGCTGTGGACCCGGCTCATGCGCTCGAAAGTGCCCTCATCATCGAACAGCAGGCTCGACTCATTGACGATGCGGTCGGTATCGGTGCCCACCAGCACCACCGTTCCGCCTTCGAGCGCCGTTGGCCGCTCCGTGACATCGCGCAGCACCAACAACGGCTTGCCAATGGCCGGGGCTTCCTCCTGGATGCCACCGGAGTCGGTGAGAATGAAATAAGCGCGGTCCATCAGCCAGACGAAGTGCTGGTAATCCTGCGGCGCCACCAGATAGATATTGGGTTTGTCCGAGAGGACGCTGTAGACCGCCTTTTGCACCTGCGGATTGAGGTGCACCGGGTAGACGAATTGCACGTCGGGATAACGTTCGGCGAGGATGGCCAGGGCCTGGCAGATGTTGCGAAAACCGCCGCCGAAGTTCTCCCGGCGATGCCCGGTGATCAGCACCATGCGCCGGTTGTCGTCGAGCACGGCCAGCGGCGAATCGGCGGCCGGGTGCCAGTGGACTTCCTGTTGGTGTTTGCGCATCCATACCAGCGCGTCGATCACCGTGTTACCGGTGACTTCGATGTTGGCCTTGGATACACCTTCGCGCAGCAGGTTGTCCTGGTTGATGAGGGTCGGTGCGAAATGCAGGTCGGCGATGACGCCGGTCAGGTGTCGGTTGGCTTCTTCCGGCCAGGGTGCGCGCAAGTTGCCGGTACGCAACCCCGCCTCGACGTGGCCGATGGGTATCTGGCGATTGAAGGCGGCGAGGGCGGCAATGAAGCTGGTGGTGGTATCGCCGTGCACCAGCACGATATCCGGATGCACCCGCTCGTAGGCTTTGTCGAGATGCCCCAGCAATTGTTCGGAGAGACCGTTGAGGGTCTGGCCCTGGGTCATCACCTGCAAGTCCTCATCAACCGTCAGTTCGAACGAGTCGAGGACCTGCTTGAGCATTTCCCGGTGCTGGCCCGTGGAGCAGATGTTCAGGGTGATACCCGGCCAATTGCGCAGAACCCGTGCCAATGGGGCCATCTTGATGGCCTCCGGACGCGTACCGAAAACCATCATGACTTTAAAAGACATCAACCCTCCTGGGACCGCGCACGCCGATTACGTCGCGGCTGCTAAAACCGGTTATTTCCTGAACATAGAATAAAGCAGCCGGATGGGCGGTTGTCCAATGAAGCTGCTCTGAGTCGCGGGTTTTGCTTCGAATGGGTTCATGAGCAGCCAATTGAGAACCTGATACCCATTGCTCTGATTGAAAACAAATTCCAATCTCCCTCACATTCCCTCCACATCCTGTGGCAAACTTTCTGCTCTCTATTCCGTTGTTGTACACCTAGTTCCGGTATAACGGAATAAACACTTCCAGTCAGGAGAAACACTCATGAGCATTACTCGTTACGGCACCGGCAGCACCGCCGCTGGCGGTCAGCCTCGTCCATTCGCCCGCGCTGTCGAAGCCGATGGCTGGCTGCACGTGTCTGGCCAGGTGCCGGCGCTGGATGGCGAGATCATTGTCGGTGGCATCGTCGAGCAGACCCACCAGGCCATGAAGAACCTGATCGCGATTCTCGAAGAGGCAGGTTTCGGCCTGGAAGATGTGGTGCGTGCCGGCGTGTGGCTGGAGGATCCACGGGATTTCACGAGTTTCAACAAGGTTTTCTCCGAGTACTTCAAGCCCGAACACGCACCAGCGCGGGCCTGCGTGCAGGCGAACATGATGGTCGACTGCAAGGTCGAGATTGACTGCATTGCGTACAAGAAGAAGGCTTGAGTCCGCGGTTGCTCTTGTAGGAGCTGCCGAAGGCTGCGATCTTCTGGCGTTTTTTGATGGGTGCAGCCAAGACCGGATCAAAAGATCGCAGCCTGCGGCAGCTCCTACGGGCGACTATGAATGGGAACCACTGAAATGACCGAAGACACCATCAGGCGCCGGGCACGCGGGCTGGACCGGGCGTTCGATATCCTCGATTTCCTCAAGGAGATCGGCCAGCCCCTGCGCCCGAACGACATCGCCAACGGCATCGGCAGCCCCAAATCCACGGTCTACGAACTGGTGGCCTCGCTGCTGGAGCGACGGATCCTGGAACCGGTGGGCAAGGACGGTCATGTCTACCTCGGTCGCCAGTTGTACTTTCTCGGGCAGGCACACCTGCGGCATTTCGACCTGACCCGCGAGGCCGATCACGCCTTGCAGGACATCGTCAGCCAGACCGGTGAAACGGCGCAGATGTGCCTGCTCAACGGGCGCAAGTACACCGTCGCGCTGATGAAGGAGGGGGAGCGGCATTTCCGCATTTCCTCGGACATCGGCGAAAACGCGCCCATCCCCTGGACCGCATCCGGGCGCCTGTTGCTGGCGCACCTGAGCGACCAGGCTATCGTCGACCTGATCGACCACGACGACTTCATCCTGCCCAATGGCGATCGCCTGGAACTTGCGCAGTTTCTCAAGGAAATCCGTCAGGCCGGTATCGATGGTTTCTTTTCCTTCGATAGCGTGGCCGATACTTTTACCCATTGCTTCGCCGCCCCGGTCAAAGACCCCGACGGCGTGGCCATCGCGACCCTGTGCATCGTCGCCCCACGGGCCGATGCCAAGAACAACTACAACGACTACCGCCGGGTGCTGATCGCAAGCGCCAACAGCCTGGCCCGTCGCATCAACGAATAACAGCGGCTACCTGCGGCCGCGTGAACGAGGAGTTCGACCATGTCTTCTGTCCCCAATACTGCCGCCGTGGAAAAAGGCACCGCGCCCAAGGGCGCCAGCCTGGTGCGTGACGTCAGCTTGCCTGCGCTGGTACTGCACCGCGATGCGCTGGAACACAACATTCGCTGGATGCAGGCGTTCGTCAGCGACAGCGGCGCGGAACTGGCGCCCCATGGCAAAACCAGCATGACCCCGGCGTTGTTCCGTCGCCAACTGGACGCCGGTGCCTGGGGTATCACCCTGGCAAGCGCCACGCAAACCCGGGCGGCCTACGCCCATGGGGTACGCCGGGTGCTGATGGCCAACCAGTTGGTCGGCACGCCGAACATGGCATTGATCGCCGACCTGCTGGCCGACCCGACGTTCGACTTCTATTGCATGGTCGATCACCCGGACAACGTCGCCGACCTCGGCGCTTATTTCGCCTCCCGTGGTGTGCGCCTGAACGTCATGATCGAATACGGCGTGGTGGGTGGTCGTTGCGGTTGCCGCAGCGAGCAGCAAGTGCTGGATCTGGCCAAGGCCATCGGCGCACAACCGGCGCTGGCCCTGACCGGGATCGAAGGCTACGAAGGCGTGATCCATGGCGATCACGCGGTGACCGGCATTCGTGATTTCGCCGAGTCACTGGTGCGTCTGGCGGTGCAATTGCAGGACAGCAGAGCCTTCGCCATTGCCAAGCCGATCATCACTGCATCGGGTTCGGCCTGGTATGACCTGATTGCCGAGTCCTTTGAAGCACAGAACGCCGCCGGGCGCTTCCTCAGCGTACTGCGTCCCGGCAGCTACGTGGCTCATGACCATGGCATCTACAAGGAAGCGCAGTGTTGCGTGCTCGACCGTCGCAGCGACCTGCACGAGGGCCTGCGTCCGGCGCTGGAAGTGTGGGCGCATGTGCAGTCGCTGCCGGAACCGGGGTTTGCGGTGATTGCCCTGGGCAAGCGCGACGTGGCCTATGACGCCGGTTTGCCGGTGCCATTGCTGCGTTACAAGGCAGGCACCGTGCCGGCCAAGGGCGATGATGTGGGCGCCTGCAAAGTGACCGCGGTGATGGACCAGCATGCGTTCATGACCGTGGCGCCGGGGGTTGATCTGCGGGTGGGCGACATCATTTCGTTTGGTACCTCGCACCCGTGCCTGACGTTCGATAAATGGCGTGTTGGCTGCCTGGTGGATGAGCAACTGAATGTCATCGAGACCATGGAAACCTGTTTCTAAGACTGAAACCCGCGGCGTGGCTTTCGCGAGCAAGGCCGCTCCCACAGGGTTTTGTGTACACCGAAGATCCAATGTGGGAGCGGGCTTGCTCGCGAAGAGGCTCTACCAGACAAAAGAGAAATCCGCGTATGAACACCATCAACACCCTGGGCCCCAACACTCCACGCATCGCCCTGATCGGCGAATGCATGATCGAGTTGCAGCATCGCGCCGACGGCAGCCTGCAACAAAGTTTCGGCGGCGACACCTTGAATACGGCGGTGTACCTGTCCCGGGAACTGGCAGAGGACGGCTGCGTGGACTACGTCACCGCCCTGGGCGATGACAGTTTCAGCGACGCGATGTGCCAGGGCTGGGCGGCGGAAAACATCGGCCTCACCATGGTTCAGCGCCTGCCCGGACGCCTGCCGGGCTTGTATTGCATCCAGACTGACGCCGCCGGTGAGCGACGTTTTCTGTACTGGCGCAATGAAGCGGCCGTCCGCGATTGCTTCACCACCCCGGCCGCCGCGCCGATCCTCGCGGCGCTGCCGGATTACGACGTGCTGTATTTCAGCGGCATCACCCTGGCGGTACTCGGCGCGCAAGGTCGGGAAAAACTGCTGGAAACCCTGATCGAAGCCCGCCAGCGCGATGCGCGGATCGTGTTCGACAACAACTACCGGCCACGGCTGTGGGCATCGGTCGAGGATGCACAAGCGGCGTATCGCTGCGTGCTGTCACATGTCGACCTGGCGTTGCTGACGGTGGAGGACGAACAGGCGTTGTTCGGTTATGCCGATTGTGACGCGGTGTTTGCCGCGTATGCGCAGATCGGTACGCCGGAAGTCGTGCTCAAGCGCGGTGCCCAGGCGTGCCTGATTCGTTGTGATGGTGAGTCATTCGAGGTGCCGGCGCAGAAGGTCGAGCGGGTGGTGGACACCACGGCGGCGGGGGATTCGTTCAGCGCGGCGTATCTGGCTTCGCGGCTCAAGGGCGGGAGTCCAGCGGACGCCGCCGAGGCCGGGCATCGGCTGGCGAGCCGGGTGATTCAGGTGCCGGGGGCACTGATCCCAAGGGATTGATGCAATTTCTGTGGCGAGGGAGCTTGCTCCCGCTGGGCCGCGAAGCGGCCCTAAAACCTGCCAGCCATGATCTGCCTGATACACCGCATGCACGACAATTGCGACTGCCGCGCAGCCGAGCGGGAGCAAGCTCCCTCGCCACAGGGGTCTGACCAGCCATTCAATCCCGGTAAAACACCTGCACCAGGTGATACCCGAACTTGCTCTTGATCGGCCCATGCACCACCCGCAGGGGCTTCTTGAAGATCACCGCATCGATCACGCCGACCATCTGCCCCGGCCGCACCTCACCGAGATCGCCGCCGCGCTTGCCCGATGGGCAGGTCGAATACTTCTTGGCCAGCACATCGAATGCTTCACCCTTGGCGATACGTTGTTTGAGCTGCTCGGCTTCTTCCGAGGTTTTCACCAGAATATGGCGGGCTTGAGCTTTCATTGGCGGTACCTTGCAACGGTGGTGGCTATGTGGGTGGCAGCGGGGGCGCGCGATTATGCCTCAACTCAGTCCGGTTGACTGATCATCGTGCGAATCTTGTTGGCCAGCAGGTCGATGGAAAACGGCTTGGCCACCATGTCCATGCCTTCTTCGAGGAAACCCTGGCGCTCGGCGGCGATCTCGGCGTAACCGGTCATGAACAGCACTTTCAGTTCAGGACGATGCTGGCGGGCGATTTCCGCCAGTTGGCGGCCGTTCATGCCCGGTAAGCCAACGTCGGTCACCAGCAGGTCCACCCGCTGGTCCGACTCCAGCAGCGGCAGGGCGCCCTTGGCATCTTCGGCTTCATGGGCGCGGTAACCGAGCTCCTTGAGCAGGTCCAGCACCAGCATGCGCACCGCCGCATCGTCCTCGACCAGCATCACGGTTTCGCCGGCAATCGCCGCCGGTGCCTCGCTGATGACAGGCGACAAAACCTGTTCCGGTTCGGTTGAATGCAGGCGCGGCAGGTACAAGCGCACGCTGGTGCCCCGTCCGGGGAGGCTGAACAGGTTGACGTGGCCCCCCGTTTGCTGGGCAAAACCGTAAATCATCGACAAGCCCAGACCGGTGCCCTGGCCGATGGGCTTGGTGGTGAAGAACGGGTCGAATGCCTTGGCCAGCACCGAGGGCGTCATGCCGGTGCCGTTGTCGCTGACGGCAATCATCACGTAGTCGCCGGCCTTGACCGGTTCCAGGGTCGTGATGTCGCTGCCGTCGAGGTACACATTGGCGGTTTCAATCTGCAACTGGCCGCCATCGGGCATGGCGTCCCGGGCATTGATCACCAGGTTGAGCAGGGCGTTTTCCAGCTGGCTGACATCGGTGCTGACCCGCCAGATGTTCTCGGCCAGTTGCAGGTTGAGCTCGATGTTGTCGCCCTTGGTACGACTGAACAAGTCTACGAGCGAGTGAATCAAGTCGTTGGGGTTCAGCGGCTTGCGGTTGAGCGACTGACGTCGGGAAAACGCCAGCAGGCGATGGGTGAGGGCGGCGGCACGGTTGGCCGAGGACACGGCCGCTTCGGTGAAACGGCCGATCTCGCTGGTGCGGCCGTCGGCAATGTAGCGTTGCATAAGGTCGAGGCTGCCGATGATGCCGGTGAGCATGTTGTTGAAGTCATGGGCGATGCCGCCGGTAAGCTGGCCGACCGCTTCCATTTTCTGCGCATGGCGCAAGGCCTCTTCGGCACGCTCGCGCTCGAACATCTCGCTCTGCAAACGCTCGTTGGCCTCGGCCAATTGGCGGGTGCGGGCGGCAACCCGTTCTTCAAGGGTTTCGTTGAGGTTGCGCAGGGCTTCTTCGGTCTTTTTGCGTTCGGTTTCGTCGATCACGAAGATGTAGAAACCGTTCACCGCGCCATCCGCGCCGTGGCGTGGCAGGTAATTCATCAAGGCCTGGCGGATGCTGCCGTCGCGGTGCGGCGTGCTGATGCTGAAGCAGCAAGGCCGGCCGGACAGTGCCTCAGTGATGTACGGGGCGCGCAGTGCATAGGCTTGTTCGCCAATCACTTCAAGAATGGTCCGCCCGTAAAGCTCTTGCGGCGTCAGCCCATACCAGTCCAGGTACGCCGCATTGTTCAGGCGAAAGCGTTCTTCACGGTCGACGTAGCTGATCAGGATCGGCATGGCGTTGATGATCAGTTGCAGCTCGGTCTGGCTCTGGCGCAGGGCCTGTTCGGTGTGTTTGCGCTCGGTCAGGTCCAGCGCCGCGCCGAGGAAACGCATCGGCCGGCCATGGTGATCCTTGTAGCAGCGTCCGCGGGCGAATACCCAGCGCATCTGGCCGTCGGTTTGCAGCAGGCGATATTCCTCGGCGTATTCGCTGCCTTGGGTGATGCAATGCTTGATGCTGCGGGCGATCAGGGCACGGTCTTCGGGGTGTACGCCGTGCAGGTACTGACTGATCGGCAACTGACTGGCCATGGCCGGGTCGATGCCGTGCAACTGGGCAAAATGCGCATCGGCGATGAAACGGTCCTCGCTGATGTCCCAGTCCCAGGTGCCGACCGCATCGGTGGCGGCAAGGGCCAGTTGCAGGCGTTCCTCGGTTTCACGCTGGGCCTTGAGGCTGGCCGCCGAGCGCTGTTCGAGTTCGAGGGCGATGCGCCGGCGTTCGTTGGTTTCAATGGCGGTGACCAGGATCCCGGCCACTTCGGCACTTTCGTCGCGGATCGGGCTGTAGGTCAGGTCGAGCCAGAAGTCCGACTCCCGGTCCCCGCGTTGCAGGGTAAAGCGCTGCTCACTGTAGGTTCGCACCTGACCTTGCAAGACGGCGTTGTAGATCGGGTCGGTAAAGTCTTGCAACTCTGGCCAGATCAGGTGCGTCGGTTGTCCGAAAGCGTGTGGATGCTTGCTCCCGGCGAGCAGGGCGAAGCCGTCATTGTAGATCTGCGTCAGTTGCGGGCCCCATAGCAACAGCATCGGCATCGGTGAGTGAATGACGATGTCCACGGCGGTTCGCAGGCTTTGTGGCCAAGTTCTGGCAGCGCCCAGCGGGCTGCTGGCCCAGTCGATTCGGGCGATCAAGGCCTGGGCATCGCTGGCGGTTGGTGTTGCGTTCATCAAAGAGTCCTGCACGTGAGTCGCTTTGGCTGACGTCTATTCTTGCACAGGTGGTTGAAACTGGAGGATTCGTCGGCGCGAGTGGTTCAGAGACACCGATTCCACAGGGATTTGCGTGGTGCTTCAAGATTTGAGTTCGGGCCGGTCACGAAATTGCTCCAGCGCTTCGGGATTGGCCAGTGCATCAGTGTTCTTCACCTTCTGCCCATGCACCACATTGCGCACCGCCAACTCAACGACCTTGCCGCTGATGGTCCGGGGAATGTCCGTCACGGCAACAATTTTCGCCGGTACATGGCGCGGCGTGGTGTTGGCGCGAATCGTCTCGCGGATCTGCTGTCGCAGGGCTTCGTCCAGCTCGAGCCCGTCGCGCAAGCGTACGAACAGCACCACTCGCACGTCGTCCTGCCACTGCTGACCGATGGCCACGCTGTCGAGTACCTGGGGGACTTTCTCCACCTGACGATAGATTTCCGCCGTGCCGATGCGTACGCCACCGGGGTTGAGCACGGCATCGGAGCGACCGTGGATCATCATCCCGCCATGGGGCAATTGTTCGGCGTAATCCCCCTGGGCCCAGACGCCGGGGAACAGGCTGAAATAGGATTGGTGCAGTTTCTCGCCATCGGGGTCGTTCCACAGGCCAATGGGCATCGCCGGGAAATGCCGGGTGCAGACCAGTTCGCCCTTTTCACCAATTACCGGGTGGCCTTCGTCGTTCCACACTTCGACGGCCATGCCCAGGCTCTTGCCCATGATTTCGCCGCGGCGCACGGGCGACATCGGGTTGCCATTGACGAAGCACGAGACGATGTCGGTGCCGCCGGACATCGAGGCCAGGCACACGTCAGCCTTAAAGTCCCGATAGACGTAGTCGTAACTCTGCGGCGACAGCGCCGAGCCGGTGCAGAGCAATGTCTTGAGGCTGCCCAGGTCATGACTTTCCCGGGGCTTGATACCGCTGCTTTCCAGGGTCGCGAGGTATTTGGGGCTGGTGCCGAAGACGCTGATGCATTCGTCGTCGATCAGGTCGATCAGGCGTTGCGGTTCGGGCTGGAACGGTGAGCCGTCGTACAGCACCACGGAGCTGCCTGTCGCCAGCGCCGACACTAGCCAGTTCCACATCATCCAGCCGCAGGTGGTGTAGTAGAACAGCCGTTCACCGGGGCCGAGATCGCCATGCAGACCGTGTTCCTTGACGTGTTGCAGCAACACGCCGCCGGTGCTGTGGATGATGCATTTGGGTACACCGGTGGTGCCGCTGGAGTAGAGGATGTACAGCGGATGGGCGAAAGGCACCGGGACGAAATCCGGTTCGCCGCCGGGGGTGTAGAAGTCGTCCCACAGCGTCACGTTGGCCTGGGTATGGAATTGTTCGATGTGTGCGTGTGGACGTGCGTAAGGCACGACGATCAGCTGTTGCAGCGACGGCAGGCGCTGGAGGATTTCGTTGACCTTGGCGGTCTGGTCGATCTCTTTGCCGGCATAGCGGTAGCCGGCGCAGGTCACCAGCACTTTCGGTTCGATCTGGCCGAAACGGTCAACCACCCCTTGGGTGCCGAAGTCCGGCGAAGAGCAGGACCAGACGGCGCCAAGGCTGGTGGTGGCGAGCATGGCCACCAGGGTCTGCCAGGTGTTGGGCATGCAGGCGGCGACCCGGTCGCCCACAACGACGCCGGAGGCGATCAAGCCATTCTGGAAGCCGGCGACCTGTTCGGCCAGTTCAGCCCAGGTCAAATGTTCACGCTGACCGTTTTCGCCGACGGCTATCACGGCAATCGCATCATCGCGACGCTGCAGCAGGTGTTCGGCAAAGTTCAGCGTTGCGCCGGGGAACCACTGGGCGCTGGGCATTCGCGGGCCTTCGAGCAGCACGGCGTCGGGTTGCTCGTGGAAGCGGATGTCGAAGAAGTCGACGATGGCCTGCCAGAAGTCCGGCCGTTGATCGATGGACCATTGGTGCAGGGTCGGGTAGTCGTCGATCTTGAGGTGATGCCGCTGATTGATGAAGCGCCGAAAGGCCTCCATGCGGGTCTTGCCAATGCGTTTGGCGTCGGGTTGCCAGAGGATGTCGGACATGGTTTGCCTCTTCTTTTTTAATGCCTTCGCACAGGTTGATGTGGAGCAGGCTCTTGTGGCGAGGGAGCTTGCTCCCGCTCGGCTGCGTAGCAGACGCAATCCAGGCAACCGGTTTTGCATGTGAGACTCATGGGGCGGCTTCGCCACCCAGCGGGAGCAAGCTCCCTCGCCACAAAAGCAAACGGTTGTTACTGCGCCAACCACCCACCATCAACATTCCACGCCGCGCCGCGTACCTGGCTGCCGGCTTCGCTGCACAAAAACAACACCAGTTCACCCAGTTGCGGCGGTGTCACGAACTCCAGCGATGGCTGCTTTTCAGCCAGCAGATCATGCTGCGCCTGCTGCGGATCAACCCCGCTGGCGGCACGATCATCAATCTGCTTTTGCACCAGTGGCGTCAATACCCAGCCTGGGCAGATCGCGTTGCAGGTGACCTGGGTGGTCGCGGTCTCCAGCGCGACCACTTTGGTCAGGCCGATCACCCCGTGCTTGGCGGCGACGTAAGCTGACTTGCCCACCGAACCGACCAGGCCATGCACCGAGGCAATGTTGATCACCCGACCCCAGCCCTTGGCGCGCATGCCCGGCAGGCTCAAGCGGGTGCTGTGGAACACCGACGACAGGTTGATGGCAATGATCGAATCCCAGCGCTCCACCGGGAACTCATCCACCGCTGCCACGTGTTGAATGCCTGCGTTGTTGACCAGAATGTCGACGCCGCCAAACTCACGTTCGGCGTAGGTGATCATGTCGGCAATTTGTGCCGGATCGCTGACATCGGCGGGGTGATGGCCGACCTTGCCGCCGAACTGTTGCACCTGGGCGATCACTTGGGAGGCATCGCCAAAGCCGTTGAGGATCAGGTTGGCCCCGGCCTTGGCCAGGCTGAGGGCGATCCCCAGGCCGATGCCGCTGGTGGAGCCGGTGACCAGTGCGGTCTTGCCCGAAAGAGTCGTCATGAATACCTCACACAATGCCAGTGGCGTAGAAAGTGCCGATCACCACGAAAACCGCCAGGGTCTTGATCAGCGTAATACAGAAAATGTCTTTGTAAGCCTCGCGGTGGGTCAGTCCGGTGACCGCCAGCAGGGTGATCACCGCGCCGTTGTGCGGCAAGGTGTCCATGCCGCCGCTGGCCATCGCGGCAACCCGGTGCAGCACTTCCAGCGGAATGTTCGCCGCATGGGCGGCGCTGATGAACTGTTCGGACATCGCCGCCAGCGCGATGCTCATGCCGCCCGAGGCGGAACCGGTGATGCCGGCCAGCAGGGTCACGGTAATCGCTTCGTTGACCAGTGGGTTGGGAATGCTCTTGAGCCAGTCGGCCAGCACCAGAAAGCCCGGCAAGGATGCGATCACGGCACCGAAACCATATTCCGAGGCGGTGTTCATCGCCGCCAGCAATGCTCCGCTGACCGCACTTTTACTGCCCTCGGCGAGTTTGCTGCGAATCGCCTGGAAGCCAAACACCAGCACCATGAGGATGCCGACCAGCAAGGCTGCCTGTACCGCCCAGATCGCCGTGAGCTTGGCGATTTCCGTGGTCACCGGCGCGGCCATGCCCGGTAGCGCCAGGCTGTGGGTCTTGCCGTACACCTGGGGAATCCAGTGGGTGAACAAAAGGTTCATGATGCCCACCGCCAGCAGTGGCGAGAGCGCCAGCCACGGGTTGGGCAGCTTGAGGTCGGCGGCGGTTTCCGGCTCGTTGCGCAGGTCCGAACCATAGCCTTCACCGGCACGCTGCGCCTTGTTGCGCTGGCGCTGGAGAAACAGCATGCCGGCGCAGAACACGAAGATCGTGCCGATCACACCTAGCCACGGAGCCGCCCAGGCGGTGGTGTTGAAGAAGGTGCTGGGGATGATGTTCTGGATTTGTGGCGTACCGGGCAGGGCGTCCATGGTGAACGAGAAGGCGCCCAGGGCAATGGTCGCCGGGATCAGTCGCTTGGGGATGTTGCTCTGGCGGAACATTTCAGCGGCAAACGGGTAGACCGCGAACACCACCACAAACAACGATACGCCGCCGTAGGTCAGCAGGGCACAGACCAGCACGATCACCAGCATCGCCTGACGGGTGCCGAGCAAGCGAATGGCCGCCGCGACGATGGAGCGCGAGAAACCGGACAGTTCGATCAGCTTGCCGAACACCGCACCGAGCAGGAACACCGGGAAATACAGTTTGATGAAGCCGACCATTTTTTCCATGAACACCCCGGTGAAAGCGGGGGCGACGGCAGACGGGTCAGTCAGCAGGACAGCGCCGAGGGCGGCAATCGGGGCAAAGAGGATAACGCTGTAGCCACGGTAGGCAGCCAGCATCAGCAGCGCGAGGGCTGCCAAGGCAATGATCACACTCATGGTGTGTCTCCTGGGTTGTTATTTTTGTTGGGTGAAGCCTGGTAGGAGAGGCGTATAGCGAGTTTTGTGCCAGATAGTTAAGTTGTTGAAATATAAGGATATATTTTCAGGTTGGCGGGCTTGTCGAGTAGATTTGTCTCTGTTCTGAGACTTGCATTGGCAGTGCTAGCCTCTTCGCGGGCAAGCCCGCTCCCACAGTTGACCGAGTTGATCAGTAGAGCGTCGTCTCCTGTGGGAGCGGGCTTGCTCGCGAAGGGCTTTCTAACAATGGAGATTAATGTCTCTTTATTGAGACTCTACGATCCCCAGCGCCACCATCTTTTTGTACAACGTCGACCGCCCAAGGCCCAATCGTGCTGCTGCATCAACCACCTTACCCCCGCATTGCGCGAGGGTGGTCTCGATCAGCTGCCGGTCAAACCGCTCCCGCGCCGCACTGAAGGTCTCATGGGCAAGCGGTTCGATGGTCAAGGGCGCCACGCGCTCAACGGGTTTGAACGTACCAATCGCCGCACGGATATCTGCTGTCGTCAGGCGCAAGTCATCACTGAGCAACGCGGCCCGCTCCAGCACGTTGCGCAGCTCGCGGATGTTCCCCGGCCAGGCGTGTTGGCCCAACAGTTCCAGGGCTTCATGGTGAAGTTCATGCTGGCTGCGCAGTTCTTCGAGAATCGCTTCACTAAGCGCCGGCACGTCATCGAGGCGGTCACGCAGGGGCGGAACTTGGATCGGCAGCACGTTGAGCCGGTAGTACAAGTCGGCGCGGAATTCGCCGCGTTTGATCGCGGCCTCAAGGTCCGTTGAGGTCGCGGCGATCACCCGCACATCGCTCTGGATCACTTCGTTGGAGCCCACCGGCTCGAATTCCTTTTCCTGCAACACCCGCAGCAGTTTGCTTTGCAGGGGCAGCGGCATGTCGCCGATTTCGTCGAGGAACAGCGTGCCGCCCTGGGCGATCTGCAATTTGCCGGCGCGGCCCTTGCGGTCGGCACCGGTAAACGCGCCCGGAGCGGTGCCGAAGAATTCGGCCTCCAGCAGCGATTCGGGAATCGCCGCGCTGTTGATACTGACAAACGCCTTGTGCGCGCGGGGCGAAGCATTGTGGATCGCCTGGGCCAGCAGTTCCTTGCCGGTGCCGGTTTCGCCGAGCAGCAATACCGGCGATTCGGTGCTTGCACTGCGTCGGGCACGGCGTTTGACTTCGAGGCTGGCGGCGCTGGTGCCGATGAAGTGGGCGAAGTTGTATTTGGTCTGCCGCGCCCGCAGCAGCGAGCGGGTGGAGGCCAGTTCTTCCTGCATGTTCATGTAGCGCTTGAGCATTGGCGACAGGCTGCGCAGCTCGTCGAACAGGGCGAATCCGATGGCACCGATCACCACGCCGACATCGTCGTGAATCGGCAGGCGCATGACCACCAGCGGCTCTTTGGGGGTGTCTTGCATGTCCAGCAGAATCGGCCGGCCGGTGCGCACCACCTCACGCAGCAGGCTGCCGGGGATCACGCTTTCACAGGGCTTGCCGATCGCGACTTCGGCCGATTGCAGGCCGAAGCGCCGGGCGTAGCGCTCATTCATCCAGACGATGTTGGCATCGCGGTCGACAATCACCGTGCCCTCACTCGATTGCTCGATGATTTCGAACAACGAACGGATCGCCAGCAGGCGAACGCGCTGGTAGTCCTTGAGGCTTTCGGTGGTGTTCATCGGTATTGATCCTGATTATGTTTTGCCTGTGCCGGCCTCTTCGCGAGCAAGCCCGCTCCCACAGGGGATTTGTGAACGACACAGATCGACTGTGGGAGCAGGTTTGCTCCGGGCGGCGTTCCGACGAAGGCCGCGCCTCGGTCCAACTTCATGCGACGGATTATGCCTGCCCCAACAGCGCCGCCGCCAACAGCTCCTTGGTGTACGGATGCTGCGGTGAGTCAAACACCTCATGGCTGGCGCCGCGTTCCACCACTTTGCCGTCCTTGATCACGATCATGTCGTGGGCCAGGGCGCGCACCACAGCCAGGTCATGGCTGATGAACAGATAGGTCAGCCCGTATTTTTCCTGAAGCTGACGGAGCAGGGCGACCACTTGTTTTTGCACCGTGCGGTCCAGCGCCGAGGTCGGTTCGTCGAGCAGGATCAACGCCGGCTTGAGCACCAGCGCCCGGGCGATGGCGATGCGTTGACGCTGGCCACCGGAGAACTCGTGGGGATAACGATGGCGACTTTGCGGGTCAAGACCGACTTCGTTCAGCGCCCGGATCACTTCGGCGTTGCATTCTTCTGTGCTCAACTGGCTGTGCACTTCCAGGCCCTCGCTGATGATCTGCGCGACCGACATTCGCGGGCTGAGGCTACCAAAGGGGTCCTGGAACACCACCTGCATCTTCTTGCGCCACGGCCGTAGCTGTTTTTGCGTCAGGCCATCCAGCGCCTGGCCCTGAAAGCGGATACCGCCTTCGGAGTCGAGCAAACGCAGGATCGCCTGGCCCAAGGTGGACTTGCCCGAACCGGATTCGCCGACGATGCCCAGGGTCTTGCCGCGCTGAATATTCAGGCTGATGCCATCGACGGCCCGCAGCCAGGTCTTGCGCTGGAACAGGCCACCACCGACGGCAAACCGCACCTGCAGGTTGTCCACCTCCAGTACGTTTTCGCGCTCGTCCCGGGGCAAGGCTTCGCCCTCGGGTTCGGCGTGCAGCAATACGCAGCTGTAAGGGTGCTTCGGCTCAGTGAAAAGGACTTCGCAAGGCGCCTGCTCGACGATTTCCCCGGCCTTCATTACGCACACGCGCTGGGCGATGCTGCGCACCAGATTGAGGTCATGACTGATCAGCAGCAGCGACATGCCCAGCCGCTGTTGCAGGGACTTGAGCAGCAGCAGGATCTTGCGTTGCACCGTCACATCCAGCGCGGTGGTCGGTTCATCGGCAATCAGCAGTTCCGGCTCGCACGCCAGGGCCATGGCGATCATCACCCGCTGGCGCTGCCCGCCGGACAATTGATGGGGATAGGCCTTGAGGCGCTCCTCGGGTTTCTGGATGCCTACCAGGTGCAGCAATTCGAGGATCCGCGCTTGCGCCGCCTTGCCCGCCAGGCCTTTGTGCACCAGCAAGGTTTCACCGATCTGTTTTTCGATGCTGTGCAGCGGGTTGAGGGAGGTCATCGGCTCCTGGAAGATCATCGCGATGCGATTGCCGCGCAGTTGTCGCAACTTGCAGGCATCGGCACCCACCAGTTCCTGGCCGCGATAGCGGATGCTGCCCGTCGTCTCGGACTCGGTTTGCGGCAGCAGTTGCAGGATCGAGTGGGCCGTCACCGACTTGCCCGAACCCGATTCGCCCACCAGCGCCAGGCATTCGCCGGGGCGGATGTCCAGGCACAGATTGCGCACCACGGTCTGGCCGCTGAAGGCCACGTTGAGGTCACGGATTTCGATCAGGTTGGTCATCTCTACATTCCGAATCAAGATCGAGGATCAAAAGCGTCGCGCAAGGCTTCGCCAATGAACACCAGTAAAGAAAGAATCAGCGCCAGGGTGAAGAACGCCGTCAGCCCCAGCCACGGCGCTTGCAGGTTCTGCTTGCCCTGGCCGATCAGTTCGCCCAGGGAAGCGCTGCCGGCAGGCATGCCGAAGCCGAGGAAGTCCAGCGCCGTCAGGGTGGAAATCGCCCCGGTGAGAATGAACGGCAAGTAGCTCAAGGTCGCGTTCATGGCGTTGGGCAGAATGTGCCGCACGATGACCTTGCGGTCGGTCAGGCCCAGCGCGCGCGCGGCCTTGACGTATTCCAGGTTGCGCCCGCGCAGGAATTCGGCGCGCACCACGTCCACCAGGGCCAGCCAGGAAAACAGCGCCATGATCCCCAGCAGCCACCAGAAATTCGGCTCGACGAAGCCCGACAGGATGATCAGCAGGTACAACACCGGCAACCCGGACCACACCTCCAGCAGACGCTGGCCGAGCAAGTCCACCCAGCCGCCGTAATAGCCTTGCAGGGCCCCGGCGGCAATGCCGATCAGGGCACTGACAAAGGTCAGCATCAAGGCAAACAGGATCGACACCCGGGCCCCGAAGATCACCCGGGCCAGAACGTCCCGTGCCTGGTCGTCGGTGCCCAGCCAATTGACGCTGGAGGGCGGGCTGGGGGCAGGTGTGTTCAGGTCGTAGTTGGGCGTGTCGTCACTGAACGGAATCGGTGGAAACAGCAACCAGCCGCCATCCTTCTTGATCAGTTTCTGCACGTAGTCGCTGCGGTAGTCGGCCTGGAACGGCAGCTGCCCACCGAACGCCTGTTCGGTGTGGCGCTTGAAGACCGGGAAGTACCATTGGCCCTGATAGCTGACCACCAGCGGTTTGTCGTTGGCGATCAGTTCGCCGCCCAGGGTCATCAGGAACAGACCGATAAACAGCCAGAGCGACCACCAGCCCCGACGGTTTTTCTTGAAACGCTCGAAGCGACGACGGGCCAGCGGTGAAAGCTTGAGCATCAGGCGTTCCTCGCGGCGAAGTCGATACGCGGGTCGACCAGGGTGTAGCAGAGGTCGCCGACCAGTTTTATCAGAAGGCCGAACAGGGTGAAGATGAACAGCGAGCCGAACACCACCGGATAGTCCCGCGATACGGCCGCTTCGTAGCTCATGCGGCCCAGGCCGTCGAGAGAGAAGATCACCTCGATCAGCAGGGAACCGGCAAAAAACACACTGATGAACGCCTGGGGAATGCCCGACACCACCAGCAGCATGGCGTTGCGGAATACGTGCCCGTAGAGCACCCGTCGTTCACTCAAGCCCTTGGCCCGGGCAGTGACCACGTACTGGCGGGTGATTTCATTGAGGAACGAGTTCTTGGTCAGGATGGTCAGTGTGGCGAAGCCGCCGATCACCAGCGAAGTCACCGGCAACACCAGGTGCCAGAAGTAGTCGGCCACCTTGCCAAGGGTCGACAGTGATTCGAAGTTGTCCGAGACCAGCCCGCGAACCGGAAACCAGTTCAGCGAAGTGCCGCCTGCAAAGACCACGATCAGGAACATCGCAAACAGGAACGCCGGCATGGCATAGCCGATGATGATCGCGGTACTGCTCCAGATGTCGAAATGGCTGCCATGGTGCACGGCCTTGCGGATGCCCAGGGGAATCGACACCAGGTAGGTGATCAGCGTCGCCCAGAGCCCGAGGGAGATGGTCACGGGCATTTTTTCGAGGATCAGGTCGGTGACGGTGGCGCCACGGAAGAAGCTCTTGCCGAAGTCCAGGCGCGCATAGCTGGTGAGCATCAGCCAGAGGCGTTCGTGTGCCGGCTTGTCGAAGCCGTACTGTTTTTCAATGTCCTTGATCAACTGCGGATCGAGCCCTCGGCTGGACCGGGACTTGCCGCTCATGGCTTCGCCGGAACTGCCACCAACCGCGGCGCCACCAATGCCTTGCAGGTGCGCGATGGCCTGTTCGACCGGCCCGCCTGGCGCGGCCTGGACGATGACAAAGTTGACCAGGAGAATGATTACCAGCGTCGGAATGATCAGCAGCAGGCGCCGCAATATGTAAGCCCACATCAGTGCGGCCCTCCGGGTTTGCCACGGCTGATACGCTCGGCCGTCATCTGTTGGTTGGTCAATGGCGTGGTGCTCATCTCCCACCAGCTTTCGATGGCTTCGTCATTGCTCGCTTGCACGTTCGGGATACCAAAGCGGTTCCACCACACTGTCGAGGTGCCCGGCGGGTAATAGTTGGGAATCCAGTAGTAATTCCATTGCAGTACCCGGTCCAGGGCATGGGCGTAGTGCAGCATGCCGACCTGGGTATTGGCGTGGATCAGCCCGGTGATCAGGGTGTCCACCGCCGGGTTTTTCAATACCATGTAGTTGTTGGAGCCAGGGTCGGTGGCCGCCGCCGAACCGAAGTAATTGACCAGTTCGCCCCCCGGAGAGGTGGTGACCGGGTAGCCGGTGACGATCATGTCGTAGTCGCGGCTCATCAGGCGATTGACATACTGGGACGAGTCGATGCGGCGGATGTTCAGGTCGATGCCGATCTGTTTCAACGTGCGTTTATAGGGCAGCAGCAGACGGTCCATGCCGTTCTGGCTGACCAGGAATGTGAAGCTCAGCGGCTCGCCGTCGGCATTGACCAATTGGTCGCCATCGGGTTTCCAGCCGGCCTCTTCGAGCAAGTCCAGGGCTTGCAACTGCTTGTCGCGAATCACGCCGCTGCCGTCGGTCTTCGGCGCTTCGAACACCTGCGTGAAGACTTCGTCGGGAATCTGCCCGCGCAGCGGTTCGAGAATCGCCAGTTCACCGGCATCCGGCAGTTGCCGGGCGGCGAGGTCGGTATTGGAAAAAAAGCTCTGCTGGCGGATGTACATGTCGCGCATCATCTGCCGGTTGCTCCACTCGAAGTCCCACAGCATCACCAGCGCCTGGCGCACGCGACGGTCCTGGAACATGGGCTTTTGCAGGTTGAACACAAAACCCTGGGCCGGCTGCGGCGCCTCGGTGGCGAGGTGGGCCTTTTGCAGGCGACCGTCGCTCAGGGCCGGGCTGTCGTAGCCGATGGAATAGCCGGTGGCGGAAAATTCGCGATTGTAGTCATAGGCGCCTCCACGCAGGACCTGGCGCGCCACGTCGGTATCGCCGAAGTACTCGATGCTGAAATGATCGAAGTTGTACAGGCCGCGACTGACCGGCAGGTCCTTGCCCCACCAGCCGGGATTGCGCTCGAAGGTGATGCTGCGTCCCGAGTCGATCTTGCCGACTTTATAGGGGCCGCTGCCCAACGGCGCTTCATAGCCACCGCCACCGGCGAAATCGCGACTCTTCCACCAGTGTTCGGGAAACACCGGCAAGGTCGCGATATCCAGCGGTAGGGTGCGATTTTCGTTGTTCTTGAAATCAAAGCGGATAGTCAGCGGCGATTCCACTTCGACGCCTTTGACGTCGGCGAACTGGGTGCGGTAACGCAGGCTGCCCTGGGTCATCAGCAGGTCGAAGGTGTAGCGTACGTCTTGGGCAGTAATGGGTTTGCCATCGGCAAAACGCGCCTTGGGGTTGAGGTAAAAGCGCAGGGACAGGCCGTCCTCGGAGCGCTCCATCTTCTCGGCCACCAGGCCGTACACGGTGTAAGGCTCGTCCAGGGAGCGCTGGGCCAGCGGTGAATAGAGCAAACCGTCGACCTGTGTAACGCCGATGCCTTTGTCGATGTAGGGCAAGACATGGTCGAACTGACCGATTTCGATCGCCGAACGCCGCATCGTACCGCCCTTGGGGGCCTGCGGGTTGGTGTAGGCGAAATGACTGAAGCCGGTGGGGTATTTGGCCGGTTCGCCGTACACGGTCATTGCCTGTTGCGGTGCCGCATTCACACCCGAGACCCCCATCAGCAGGGCCACGGCCGTGAACAGCAAGGTAGGGAAAACCAGTCGCATTGTCAGCCTTAGAGCCGGGTAGTCGTTAACGACAATTTGTACGCTAGCGGCGCGTCCCTCGCCAGCCGTATTGCGCATCACAAACACAACGGCCCACCAATAGGCGGGCCGTCGTGTGAATACTCAGGCGTCGATCAGTCCTGACGGCTGGTCACTTCCAGCAGGTGGAAACCGAACTGGGTCTTGACCGGGCCCTGGACCACGTTGAGTGGTGCGCTGAAGACCACGGTGTCGAATTCCTTGACCATCTGGCCCGGCCCGAACGAACCCAGGTCACCGCCCTGGCGGCTGGATGGGCAAGTGGAGTTTGCCTTGGCAACTTCGGCGAAATCGGCGCCAGCCTCAATTTGGGCCTTGAGTTCGTTGCACTTGGCTTCGGAGGCAACAAGGATGTGACGGGCAGTGGCTTTAGCCATGGGAAAATACTCCTTTCAATACTCGATAAAGTGCTGAG
Organism: Pseudomonas sp. IT-P4; assembly: GCF_949767755.1. NCBI lineage: Bacteria > Pseudomonadati > Pseudomonadota > Gammaproteobacteria > Pseudomonadales > Pseudomonadaceae > Pseudomonas > Pseudomonas sp. IT-P4. The sequence goes on from NZ_CATKPX010000015.1 coordinate 98,141, forward strand.
CCTACCGGATTCAGTGAGCGATTTCTCCTCAAAGTTCCGTTCCACGGGGGATCCACGGCAGGTGGGTGCTCAAAGGCCGGCGTCCCGCAAGCGCCTGGCATGCTGGACATACAGATCAATCGGGTCGACACCCCTACGCAGTTGCCCGGTCGGTTGGCCAATGGAGTCCAGGTGATCCAGCGCATAGTCGGACCGGATAACCGTGCCCAGATGGGAGCTGAAGCGACCGACCAAACCGTCGTTCTGTTCGCTTTCCGTGACGAAATAACCGGAAAGGGCCCGGCAAAAGGCGTTGAGTGGATCGAGCGCATAGCGCCCTTGTTCGAGAACATTCGCTGGCAGCACGCCGCTCCACGAGTAGTAACGAACACCGTTGACCTGTTCGCACCCCTTGCCACCCCAGGTGGTGGGCAGCCCTTGCGGGTATTTGTCGTTGAATGCGCCTACGCCTTCGGTGGTCAGCGCATTGAGGGCGGCAATGGCGTTTCGCGGTTGATACTGATTGTCGCTCAAGGTCGCGAGGAAGTCGGCGAACAGAGTCACCACCGTCTCGGCCACATGTTCCGGCAGGCATCCCGGTGTCAATGCCTTGCGCAGGAAGTCGGCCAGTTCCGAACCATGGTTCGGCCCGCTGACGGAGGTGACCGACGCCACGCTGTGTGGCGCAATCGCTGCGGCATAACGTGCGGCCAGTGCGCCCTGGCTATGGCCTATGAGGTTGACTTTGCGCGCACCGGTTCCTTCCATTACCCGCTCGATCTGTGCGAGCAATTGGTCTCCGCGTACCTCGTTGTCATGGATGGCCGACAAGTGGGGAACGAACACCCTGACTCCGGCGTTCCTCAGTGCCTGCCTGATGTCGTGAAAGAGCTCGAACTTGCCGATTTTTTCGAAGCCGAAAAGCCCGTGGACCAGCAGTATTGGGTAACGAGTGCTTGCATTCCTTTGCATGTTCATACCTTTACGCAGAAGTTCATTGGGACTGCATGGCGCTTCACTCTAAAACACTCGAGGTTGGCGCGATGTATGAAAAGTCCGCCGAAACTTGAGGAAAACGGAATAGAACAAGTGCGAATGCTCAAGAGCAGTTGAAGCCTTAGTCGGAATAGATCGAGGACTTTTCGCGGCAATCAGGTTGCTGCTGATCAAAGACCTACTTTGCATGTATCGATTTTCCGAGCAGGTCGGAGTGAGAGGCCGACATCACGACTGTTCGGCATGAGGTTAAATAGCCGTACGGAGCCGGCCACCTGTCCGGTGTTTATTCCAGGGAATGGAGCGAATGAATGACTGTTTATGAACCCGACACCTTGAATCTCGCCCAGCAACCATTGCCACCGCCGATCCTTGAGCAGGCGCAAAACGGCGTTCTCAATCCCTGTGAAAAAAAAGCCGTCATCAGGGTCCGGCCTTATCCAGGCATGACCTGCGGCGACAAATTGCTATTGAATTGGGCGGGGCTGGATGCCGATGGCCTTGCCTGCAATCACCAGGTGGCGCGTTTTGTCAGTGACGACCGGGTCGGCGAGGACATTATCTTTGCCGTGGGTAGCATGCATATCGAGGCGCTTGAGGGTGGTTCACTGGAAATCGGTTACTCACTCACCAGTACCCGATTGGCCGAGCCCGTGCATTCCCGTCGATTGCAGCTCAGTGTCGGTGATGTGCAGTGCGACCTGTTACCCGCGACGGTGAGCGATGCGGTGGGGAGAACGCTTGATCCGGATCGGGTGAAGGAAGGGGCGATCGTTACGATCAAACCCTATGCGCGCATGGCGTCGGGCGACTGGGTGTTGCTGACCTGGGCGGGTGTTTCGGTTGAAGCAAGTTTCAGTGATGCACTCAAGGTCGAGGCTTTCGCTGTGGGGGAGGAACTGTCGTTTTGGGTCAGTCCGGAGTGCATTGCGCTCAACCTGGGCTCCTCGGTGTCCGTCGACTATTGCGTCAAGCAGGCGGGGCAGGGGCCTCGTTATTCTGAAGTAACGGCACTGATGATTGGCATCCTGGAGCGGCGGCCGCTGCGAGCACCCACTGTGCTGGAAGCCAACGAGGGTTGGGTGGATCTGCAAGATGCGCAGGATGGCGTGTCTGTCGTCATCGAAAACCCCAAGGCTGAAAAAGGAGAACGGATTTGCCTGACATGCGACGGGGAGAAATTCAATCACTGTGACGACCGCGTAATAACCAGGGACATCGCGGGTGAGCCATTGGTGTTTATCGTTCCCTACCCGTTCTGGAGGGAACATCGAGATACTGCGATCCGTGTTTCCTGTTCAGTCGAGCGCCTTGACGGCACCCGTCAGCAATCGGGGGTGACACTGGTTCAGGTGCAGTCCCTGATGGGACATTGATTGCCATTTGCCCTCCAGTCTTTCCATGAAGGCTGGAGGGCGCACGGAGGATGGTGATTATCGGGCGTTGTTCGACGCTCGCAGTCGGTCTGCGGCTTCAAGTAACAGTTGTTCTGTGCCTCAAATACATCCTTGAACACGGCTTGCAATCGACCATGATTCGAGTCGGATCCCGAGTCTGGTCAGGTCGCTTTTTGCCTGGGCGACCGCGTGGTCAGTGTTCCGTGGCGATGTCCTATGAGGTTGACTTTGCGTGCACCAGTTCTTTCCAGTACCCGCTCGATCTGCGTAAGCAATTGATCATCAAGTACTTCGTTGTCATAAGTGGCTGATACGCAGGGAACGGACACCCTTGCTCCGGCGCTCCTCCGCGTCTACCTGGTGTCGTCAAAGACCTCGAACTTGCCGATTCATTCGACGCCGAAAAGTCGTGGGCCAGCAGTATTGAATACCAGGTGTTTGCATTCCTTTGCATATCGCACATCTTCGCAAACATTCGTGTGAGTGGTATTACGCCTAACTCTAAAGCCATTGACGGAAATGGGGTATACGAAAGTTTCATGAGTATTGAAGAAGACGGAAATCAGTAGGTACATTCGAATTTATGGACGGTCTTCGCCGAAATATCTCGACGTAATTCGTTGGGTAGAAAGTTGTAAAGCGCTAATTCCTACCACATCAATATCAATATTCCCTGTAGCACTTAGTGCTCTCCTGACATCACAAGATTTTTTTATGACGTTCAATAGGCCTCGTTCGATGTCGATTGTTGGATGGCGAACTTTCAATGGATTGATGGGGGAAGTTACACATGGCAGATGATGGATTTGTTCGAGGCGAAACTTACTACATTAAACCTACGCACATTGTTGCTGGGCGTCAGCAAACCTTCGGTCCTGGTGGTGGCGGTGGTTACAGCGGAAATAATGGTGGATGGGGGTTGCAGGACGGGCCACGTAGAGGGGAGGGAGGTCCAAGTGGAATTCGGGATATCGCGTTGCCAAACGTTATGGCCGAGTTTATGAACGAACAAGTCTACAGTCAGCAGCAGATTGATAATGAATACAATGCACGATTCAATACACTCATCACCGATACCGCGCGTGAATTGGAGGAAAGAAAAGTCGCTGCAAAAAGCGCTCAAGTTTTAGCACCCTCAGAATCTGCTGCCGTAGACCAACAGGTCACCCTGGAATTTATTGACTCAAAAAAGAAGCAATACATATCCATTGCGCCAAATATCTACGGCCTTTATGGTCAGAGTCCATTCTTTATGATGGGGGTGCTGCCGCGTCAGAAAATGCGTGAATTTCTGAACTCCGGTAGCGCCGACTCCCAAGCTCTCATGAGCCTGTATTCCATGTTTGACAACGTCTATAAATCTGCATTGGAGCTCAAAGCGCTTTCGCTCTCGGTGGATATTCTGGCTGGCAAACTTGCCGAGCTAGCTAACAGCAGAAGCCAAGCGGAGTCGGTTGTTCCTCTAGATGGCGCCGCATGGTTCGCTGTGCAGAATCAGCGACTTAGCATTATTGGTTTGGAACTGGATATTCACGCTCAGCAACTTCCCGAGTTTCTTCAAACAGAGCTCGTTGCTGCGGCAGGTTCCCTGACTGGCATGACCCAAACTCAAGTATTGTTACATTACAAGGCGACGCTAGAGCGTATGGCTTCGACCAAAATGGCAGAGATCAGACCTGTCGTTGCACCGCCTCCATTCAAAAGAGGTGGTGTAACCATCAATTTCACAGCGGCGAACCCGAAGATCAGTTCGCCATTGAGCAAGCCTGAATTAGAGGCTCTCAATGAGTTGGTTTATCTGCAAACCCACACCCCGATTGGGACAAAGTGGCTCAGCTACCACGACGCCTTGTTGAAGGCCGAATCTGCAAGACACCTGACTTCAACTTCAAGCGCCTTGGGCGGCTTGGCCGAGCGGTCGAATGAAGCTGAACAGATCCAGAGTGCAATCAAGTTTACCATGGATTTTTATAAGGAGGTGAGTGAGCGATTTGGTGTAAGAGCCGAGGTGCTGGCGAAAGAACTTTCGAAAAATGCCAAAGGGAAGACGATTCGTAATGCTGGTGAGGCAATAAAGGCTTTTGATCAGTATAAGAATGTTTTGAGCAAGAAGTTTGGAGTCAAGGACCGGGAAGCGATTGCTCGGGCTCTTGACGCTCTAGATAAAGATGTGATGTCTAAAAACCTGACGGCATTCGGTAAAGGTCTGAAGGCTATTGGTAACATCACTGATCTTTTCAGCTTGCTCGCTGAAGCGAAAACATCATCTAGGAGTGGTGATTGGGTGCCATTTTTTGTAAAAGTTGAGTCTTTAGTTGTGGGTAAGGGTGCAACCACTCTGGTAGCGTTCATGTTTGGCCTGACGGCCGCGACACCCTTGACTATTCTGGGATTTGCATTGCTAACGGCTGTGATGGGGGCATTGATTGATGATGCACTGGTGGGCAAGATCAACGACTACGTGATAAATCTCTGATGTGTAAAGGGGGTGGCAGCTTTCACCCCCTTTTTAATATCATGAATATCAAGTAAGTGCTGCCCAGTGGGATGGCGAAGACGAGGCAAAAAAATATAAAAAGTGCATTTATTCCTGTAGAGTCTCCCTTGATAAAAAAATCCTTTCTCCAGAACTCCGGTCCTGTCAGTTTGTAGGCGCTGGCGGTTGTAAAGTACCTAGAGAGTGGGTATAGCAATGTGCTGAGTAGCATAAGTGTGACAAGTTTAATGTCATGGTAAAAAAGGTTGTCATCAATATAAAAAGCAGCACTAGCTGTAATTAGGTACAGTGCGCTCAATAGTAAGTGTTTAGTGAAATATTTTTTATCCATCCTTGACCTCGTTACTGCTGATGATAATGCGCTGTGCCTGCTTGAATCGAGCTGGCGTTACTTTTTTCTTACTCTGTAGATTTGCTTCCATGCATAATCATTCAGATTTTTTTCGTCAGAACTCTTGTGCTTCAATCGTCGTCCAAAAGCATTCACGAATGCAGCATCTAAACGTTACAAATTGTACGGGGAGCGAGGAACTCAGCTTGCGCCGTAGAGGGCGCAAGGGAGCTCAACACCAGAGCGATTGTTAAGTGCGAATTTGTTTCCGCAATCTATCCGCTGCATCGCGCAACAACATTTCCGTCCCGGACCAGCCAAGGCAGCCATCCGTAACTGACACGCCATACTTCAGCGGTGAACTCAACGGCTGGCAGCCCTCGAACAAATGGCTCTCGATCATCATGCCGATCAGCGAACGATCACCTTGCAGGCGTTGTTCAAGTACATCCTGGAACACGGCTGGCTGGCGCAACGGGTCTTTGCCGCTGTTGGCGTGACTGCAATCGATCATGATTCGAGCCGGAATCCTGAGCTTGGTCAGGTCGCTGTTCACCTGGGCGACGCTGGCGCTGTCGTAGTTCGGCCCGCGATGGCCGCCGCGCAATACCAGGTGTGTGTCTGCATTGCCCGGGGTTTGAATGATCGCCGGATGTCCCTGGCTATCGACACCGAAATGGCGATGAGGATGAGCGGCGGAGCGCATGGCGTCGCTGGCGACACCGACACCGCCGTCTGTCCCGTTCTTGAACCCTACAGGCATGCCAAGGCCGCTGGCCATTTCCCGGTGGATCTGCGACTCCGTGGTCCGGGCGCCAATCGCCACCCAGCTCAACAGATCGTCGAAGTAGCCGGCGGCCATCGGTTGCAGCAGCTCAGTGGCAACGGGCAGGCCCAGGCGGAGCATTTCGCGCATCAGCTCGCGGGACAACGTCAGGCCGGCGGCCATGTCATCGCTGCCATTGAGGTGCGGATCGTAGGCCAGGCCTTTCCAGCCAACCGTGGTGCGGGGTTTTTCGACGTAGGCACGCATCACCAGCAGCATTTCGTCGCTGACTGCGGCGGCGAGGCGGGCAAGGTTACCGGCGTATTCGAGGGCTGACTTTGGATCGTGTATCGAGCAGGGGCCGACGATGACCAGCAGTCGGGAATCTTCACCGTTGAGGATCGCGCGAACCGCCTGGCGGTGGGCGGCGACTTGCCGGGTCAGGGCGTTGCCGAGGGGCAATTGCTGTTTGAGTTGCAATGAGCTGGGCAGGCGCAGGGTCAGCGCTTCATTGGCAGGGCTCATGGTGGACAGCGGCAGTGCGGAGACGGACGAGTTCATATTCAAGGCTTCCTGGACTGGTGGCGGGTTCGTGCCCGCGCGCTCGGCCCTACTGGGGTGTTCGACAATTGGCCGGATTGGCTGCGTGTGTGTGCTTGCCACCTGTGGGTGACCGATCGGAGGCGGCAGGCTGTCCCGAGCGGAGGGTGGTAAATCGCCAGGCGGTAAAACTGTCGTAACGGTAATAAGTGGCGTAGTTCATGTTTTGAATCCTCTGAATGTCTGGTGTGTCGCTAAAAGTGTTGGGGCTGAAAAAACAAAACCCCCGGTCGGGAGGCCGACCGGGGGTTGAGAATTCTCTGGTGGCGACCCGTTTGAAGTGGGCGCCATGTGGGTATCAGGCGCGCCAGTGGCTAAACCAATACCCAAAATAAAAGCTGACCGGAGTACAACCGTCGTTCACCCGGGCAGCCGCAACCGAGCGCGGGGCGCTGGCGGTACGAAGCTGTAAGAGGGCGTTGAACATGGTCTGTCTCCGATGGATGGTCCGAGCTTACTAGAGGCCGGTACGCAGATTCAATCAGAAAATGCTATCGGCCAACGATGGCGCTTTCTATTGCTTGAGTGCCCCCACGGTTGTGACACACTTTGCGCTGCAACAACAATCCTATCGTCACAAGGACGCACATGACCCTCGCTGTGGAATTGGAATGATGGAGCGCCAATGGCGCCCGGCAACACCGGATGACCTGGAATTCGCCCGCGAACTGACCTGCAGAAACATGCTGCGTTACTACATTGAGCATGAACTGTTGTGGCAGGACGAAGCGTTTGACGTGGCCTGGGCCGGGCGGGACAACCGTTTGATTACATCGGACGACGGAGTGCTGGGCTATGTCAGCCTGAGTCGTGATGCCAGAGCCTTGTATATCCGCGAATTGCATATCGTCGACGCGTTTCGTGGGCAGGGCACTGGATCCTGGGTGATCGATCAGGCATCGGCTCTGGCGCGCCAGGAGCGGCGACCGGCATTGCGCCTGACGGTTTTCGAAAACAATCCGGCGCGAGCGTTGTACGAACGCAAGGGGTTGAGGGTGGTGGGCAAGGACGAATGTTTCCTGAGGATGCAGCTGGATATCCCCGGGCTGGATCGCTGCAACACGCTTGCGACAAGCCTTTCAAGATGAATTGAAACTTTTAATCTGACGCTTTCCGCTAGGTCTGCCAGAAGCTTTTTGCTAAGGTGTCTGGCAACCCAATAAGACCATATCACGAGGTGTCTGCTTGATTAGGGTGCTAGTAGTCGATGACCATGATCTCGTTCGTACAGGCATTACACGAATGCTGGCTGACATCGATGGCCTGCAAGTAGTCGGCCAGGCCGAGTCGGGTGAGGAATCCCTGATCAAGGCGCGCGAGCTGAAGCCCGATGTGGTGTTGATGGACGTCAAGATGCCGGGTATCGGCGGTCTTGAAGCCACTCGCAAATTATTGCGCAGTCACCCGGATATCAAGGTCGTCGCGGTGACTGTATGTGAAGAGGACCCGTTTCCTACACGGCTGTTGCAGGCCGGTGCGGCAGGTTACCTGACCAAGGGGGCAGGTTTGCCGGAAATGGTCCAGGCCATTCGACTGGTGTTTGCCGGGCAACGCTACATCAGCCCGCAAATTGCCCAGCAACTGGCGATCAAGTCCTTCCAGCCCACCAACGATTCGCCTTTCGATGCCTTGTCGGAGCGGGAAATCCAGATCGCGCTGATGATCGTCGGCTGCCAAAAAGTACAGATCATCTCCGACAAATTGTGCCTGTCGCCGAAAACCGTGAACACCTACCGTTACCGCATCTTCGAAAAGCTTTCGATCAGCAGTGATGTCGAGTTGACGCTGTTGGCGGTTCGTCATGGCATGGTCGACGCCAGCCTCTGAAAATGAACGACACCTTTGATCCGAGCGCCTTTCTGTCGACCGTTAGCGGGCGCCCCGGCGTGTACCGCATGTTCGACAGCGAAGCGCGGTTGCTCTACGTCGGCAAGGCGAAGAATCTCAAGAGTCGCCTGTCGAGTTACTTTCGAAAGACCGGGCTTGCCCCCAAGACCGCCGCGCTGGTAGCGCGTATCGCCCAGGTCGAGACGACGATCACCGCCAACGAAACCGAAGCCTTGCTGCTTGAGCAGACGCTGATCAAGGAATGGCGTCCGCCCTACAACATCCTGCTGCGCGACGATAAATCCTACCCCTACGTCTTTCTCTCCGACGGAGAGTTTCCGCGCCTGAGCATTCATCGCGGCGCGAAAAAGGCCAAGGGCAAATATTTCGGGCCTTATCCGAGTGCCGGCGCGATCCGCGAAAGCCTGAGCCTGCTGCAAAAGACGTTTTTCGTTCGCCAATGCGAAGACAGTTATTACAAGAACCGCACGCGCCCTTGCCTGCAATACCAGATCAAGCGTTGCAAGGCGCCCTGTGTCGGGCTGGTGGAGCCGCAGGTGTACGCCGAGGATGTCCGCCATTCGGTGATGTTTCTTGAAGGGCGCAGCAATGCACTGACTGACGAGTTGTCCGCCGGGATGGAAGAGGCGGCGATCAATCTCGAATTCGAACGGGCCGCGGAGTTGCGGGACCAGATTGCTTTACTGCGCCGGGTCCAGGATCAACAGAGCATGGAGGGCGGGACCGGGGACGTCGATGTGATTGCTGCCTTCGTCAACCCGGGTGGTGCCTGTGTTCACTTGATCAGCGTGCGGGGCGGTCGGGTACTGGGAAGCAAGAACTTCTTCCCTCAAGTCGGTATTGAAGAAGACGTTTCTGAAGTCATGGCCGCGTTTCTCGGCCAGTACTTCATCAGCAGCCCTGAACGCGACTTGCCCAGCGAGCTGATCGTCAACGTGGTCCACGATGACTTTCCCACGCTGATCGCCGCCATCGACGAATTACGCGGTCGGGAGCTGACCATCAGCCATCGCGTGCGGGGCACGCGGGCGCGCTGGCAGCAACTGGCGGTGACCAATGCCGAGCAGGCTCTGAGTGCGCGCCTGGCGAATCGTCAGCACATTACGGCGCGCTTTGATGCACTGGCCGAGGTGCTGAAGCTGGATGAGCCTCCACAGCGACTTGAGTGCTACGACATCAGTCACTCCAGCGGTGAGGCGACGGTGGCGTCGTGCGTGGTCTTCGGCCCCGAAGGTCCGATCAAGGCCGATTACCGCCGGTACAACATCGAGGGCGTTACGGCCGGCGATGATTATGCGGCGATGCATCAGGCGCTGACCCGACGCTTCAGCAAACTGAAGGACGGGGAGGGCAAGTTGCCGGATATCCTGCTGGTGGACGGCGGAAAAGGCCAGTTGTCCATGGCCCGCGACGTGCTCGATGAGCTGGCCGTGCCTGACCTGATTTTGCTGGGTGTGGCAAAAGGCGCGACGCGCAAGGCCGGTTTCGAAACCCTGTACCTGAACGACGCTGCACATGAGTTCACCTTGCGCGGCGATTCACCCGCGCTGCACCTGATCCAGCAGATTCGCGACGAAGCCCACCGGTTTGCCATTACCGGGCACCGAGCCCGACGTGGAAAAACCCGTCGGACGTCTACACTGGAAGGCGTCGCCGGCGTCGGACCCACACGTCGGCGTGACTTGTTGAAACATTTTGGTGGATTGCAGGAGCTGTCTCGTGCAAGCATCGAAGAAATTGCCAAAGCCCCCGGGATCAGTAAAAAGCTCGCAGAGTTGATTTATGCAAATCTGCACAGCGAGTAGAATGCCCCCTCACCTCGTAGCCAGTTGTGCCGATGAATATCCCTAATCTGATTACCGTTCTACGCGTTCTGCTCATACCGATCTTCATTTTGCTGTTCTACCTGCCTTACCAGTGGAGCTACATGGCCTCCGCCTCGGTCTTCGCATTCGCTGCGGCGACCGACTGGCTGGACGGGTACCTGGCGCGCCGCCTGGAACAAAGCACGCCGTTCGGGGCTTTCCTCGATCCGGTTGCCGACAAGCTGATGGTTGCGGTTGCATTGGTCCTGTTGGTGCAGGAACACGGAAACCTGTGGCTCACGCTGCCTGCCGCCGTGATCATCGGTCGCGAGATTGTCGTCTCGGCACTGCGCGAATGGATGGCCGAACTGGGCGCTCGTGCCCACGTCGCCGTATCGAACCTGGGCAAATGGAAAACCGCCGCGCAAATGCTGGCGCTGGTGATCCTGCTGGCCAATCCAAAGGATTTCAGTTTCTGGGTCTTGCTGGGCTACACCTTGTTGATGGTGTCGGCTGGCCTGACTTTGTGGTCGATGGTCCAGTACCTGCGGGCTGCCTGGCCACATCTGAAGACTGACGTTGAAAAGAAATAAAACTTTTTTGAATCAAGGGGTTGACGGGGCTTCTGGATTCTATAGAATGCGCCACACCAAGACGCGGGAATAGCTCAGTTGGTAGAGCACGACCTTGCCAAGGTCGGGGTCGCGAGTTCGAGTCTCGTTTCCCGCTCCAAGTTTGTACGCATTTGATGTCGCGCTACTGACAGCAAATGTTTTGAGGCCGAGTAGCAAAATGGTTATGCAGCGGATTGCAAATCCGCCTACGCCGGTTCGATTCCGACCTCGGCCTCCACTAATAAACAAGCTCCGTAGATCTATGATTTACGGAGCTTTTTTATTTGCAATAGCCTGCAAGATTTAGTCTTGAAAAGGGTATTTGCGAACTTGCTTCACTGGGGCGGGATGTATATATTTCCACCTCTGCTGCACAAGCGTCAGAACTACCGGATCGTTATCTGGCAAAACCTGGACGCTTCACCGCGCTACCGCCCGAATGGCGAAACTGGTAGACGCATGGGACTTAAAATCCCCCGCTCGTAAGGGCGTGCCGGTTCGATTCCGGCTTCGGGCACCATGAATATCAAGGGCTTGCGTGAGATACCTCATGCAGGCCCTTAGTTTTTTCCGCAATCAAAATCCTTCCGCAATTCGCTACCGGCTTCCTCCCACGCGTCATAAAACCTGTTCCTGCCCACGCCAGTGGTCATCGTCTGTCCGGTATCACTGACGCCCATGACCGAAGCCAACCTGGTTCGGGTGCTGCAATCGCAGACCCGCCTGAATGTCAGCCTGTTGCGCTACGACACGATCGCCCAAGGCGCTGAGCAGGTGCAGGCGCGAATCGCTGAACTGAGGGCTCAAGGTGTCGGCATGGCCATCGCCGATGCCTTGCCGGACAGCGATCTGTACACCCTCGGTAGCGCCTGCGCCGATCTGCCGTTGTTGACGGGTGGTTCGGGGCTGGCCCTGGGCCTGCCGGAAAACTTCCGTCGCGTCGCCAAGTTGCGCGACCTCGACGCCTCGAAACTCCCGGTGGTGTCCGGTGGGGAAGTGGTGTTGGCCGGTAGTGCTTCGATCGCCACCAATGGGCAAGTGGCGGCCTGGCTCGAAGCTGTTCGTCCAGATTTGCGGATTGATCCGTTGGCCTTGGCGGCGAGGGAGCCGGTGGTGGCGCAAGCGTTTCACCCGTTTTGGCAACCGGCGCACGCCCCTGGCGTTGACGATTGCCGGCTTCATGGTCGGGTGGCGTATTCGGCAAGGTGCTGGTGGATACCGGAATCGGTGCCGTGGTCTCCGACATGCTGCGCACCTGGACGGTGATGACCACTTTGCTCGGTACCTTGGGTTTCTGTATTACCCTGCTGATCTGGCCCTTTGTCTAACCCTTTATTTCAGGAGCTACCATGCCTTGTTTTGCTGCCAATCTCAGCATGCTCTACCCGGAACATGAGTTTCTGGATCGTTTCGCCGCCGCTGCCTCTGACGGTTTCGAAGCGGTCGAATATCTGTTTCCCTACGACTACCGTGCTGAAGAACTCAAGCAACGCTTGAGCGACAACGGCCTGGTGCAGGCACTGTTCAACGCACCGCCCGGTGATTGGGCAGCGGGGGAGCGGGGCACGGTGTCGTTGCCGGGCCGGGAGAGTGAATTTCGTAGCGGTTTTGATCGTGCCCTGGACTACGCCAGCGTATTGGGCAATTCACGCATCCATGTCATGGCCGGGCTGTTGCCGTCGGAAAACGATCGCCCGCGGCATCACGGCGTGTACCTGGAGAACCTCGCCTACGCCACCACCCAGGCAGCCAAGGCAGGCGTCACCGTATTGCTCGAACCGATCAATACGCGAGACATGCCAGGCTTTTTCCTCAACCGCCAGGATCAGGCCCAGGCTATCTGCAAGGAAGTGGGCGCCAGTAACCTGAAGGTTCAGTTCGACTGCTACCACTGCCAAATCGTCGAGGGCGACCTGGCGACCAAACTGCGTCGCGACTTCGATGGTATCGGCCATATCCAGATCGCCGGGGTGCCGGATCGGCATGAACCGGACCTGGGGGAAGTCAATTATCCTTATCTGTTCGAGCTGATCGATCAGTTGGGTTATGACGGCTGGGTAGGGTGCGAGTATCGGCCTCGTGGCAATACGTCTGCCGGCTTGCAGTGGTTGCGCGACTGGAAGGTGCGCCAGGCGCTATAGAGGAAGGCTGGCCTGCACCCGGTCCCAGGGCGCTTTCATACTCAGGGCGCAGCTGCCGTAAAATTTCGACACGTTGCTTGAAACGGGCTTTACTGGAATAAGTCGTGCGGATTATCGAGGGCTGCATGTTCTCGGCAGCCAGTACTGGCTGGATGCCGAGTGCAAAACTACAACCGTCGAGGTTGAGGAGCAGTCCTTGCCCATGTCCCGGTTCCTCTGCGCCATGCTGTTCGCACTGCTGCTCGTTGGCTGCGCAACCACGCGCTTGCCCCACGAATTCAGCGAGGCGATACCCGCCAGCGATTCGGCGTTCGGGCGTTCGATCCAGGTTCAGGCCGCCGCACACGAGGGGCGCTCGGGTTTTCGCTTGCTGCCCAACAGCAGTGAAGCATTCCGGGCGCGCGCCGAGTTGATCCGCCATGCGCAGAAATCCGTCGATCTGCAGTACTACATCGTGCATAACGGTCTGAGCACCCGGGCGCTGGTGCGTGAAATGCTGCTGGCTGCCGATCGCGGCGTACGGATACGCATCTTGCTCGATGACACGGCCAGCGACGGCCAGGAAGAAGTCATTGCGACCCTGGCGGTGCACCCGAACATCCATATCCGCGTCTTCAATCCTTTGCATCTGGGGCGCAGCACCGTGGTCACCCGAACCATGGGGCGTCTGCTTGATCTTTCCCAGCAACACCGACGCATGCACAACAAACTGTGGCTGGCCGACAACAGCGCAGCCATCGTCGGCGGACGCAACCTGGGGGACGAATATTTCGACGCCAAGCCCGATCTCAACTTCACCGACATGGACCTGCTGTGCATCGGTCCGGTCGCCGAGCAGTTGGGACACAGCTTCGATCAGTACTGGAATAGCGCCTTGAGCCAGTCGATCAGTGACTTCCTGCTCAACAAGCCGACAGCACAAGACTTGCTCGAGAGCCGTCAACGCCTGGAGCAATCGCTGCAGACCTCACGTATCGAGAGCAAGGTGTTGTACAACCATCTCATGACCTACCAGACTCAGCCGCAATTCGAGACCTGGCGCAAGCAACTGATCTGGGCCCATAACAAGGCGATGTGGGACGCTCCGAGCAAGGTCCTGGCCGACGGCGAGCCGGCACGCGCGCTATTGATGGCCACACAGCTGCGTCCTGAACTCGATGGCGTCAATAACGAGCTGATCATGATCTCGGCCTATTTCGTTCCGCAAAAGCCGGGCATGGACTATCTGCTGGGGCGTGCCGATGCCGGCGTCGATGTGCGCCTGCTGACCAACTCACTGGAAGCCACCGATGTGCCGGCTGTGCATGGCGGCTATGCACCGTATCGCAAGACTCTGCTCGAACATGGCGTGAAGCTCTATGAGCTGCGGCGCCAGCCGGACGATCCCGGCCGCAGTTCTTCGTTTGGCTTCAGTGGTGGCTCGGACTCCAGTCTGCACACCAAGGCCATGATCCTGGACAAGCAGAAAGTGTTCGTCGGCTCGTTCAATTTCGACCCGCGTTCAGTGTTCTGGAACACTGAAGTCGGAGTGCTGGTCGATAGTCCCGAACTGGCCGGCCAAGTGCGCCAGTTGGCGCTTGAGGGCATGGCGCCGGCCATGAGTTACCAGGCCCGACTGGAAAACGGCGAAGTCGTCTGGCTCACCGAGGACGACGGCCGCGAGCATACCTTGCGTAAGGAGCCCGGCAGCAATTGGCGTAGCTTCAAGGCCTGGCTCAGCGACAAGATCGGCCTGGAGAAAATGCTCTAGATCGAAACCCGGCGTACGGCCTCCGGCTGCAACACAACTAAATTCTGAGTAAGTGGAATGTTGAACTCCCGATCCAGAGGCCAACTCCTAACTCACAAGGCACTGTACACGACAACGATGTGGCGATGACCCACCAACAGTTGCATAGCCGCGAGCCCGGCGCGATATTCGAAACCAATCTTCCAGCGCGCCTGGACCGCTTGCCGTGGGGCCGCTTTCACTCCCTGCTGGTGGTCGCGCTGGGCGTCACCTGGTTGCTCGACGGTCTGGAAGTGACCCTGGCGGGCTCGGTGTCCGGCGCGCTGAAAAACAGCCCCGTCCTGCGCATGAACAACTTCGATATTGGCCTGGCCGGTGGCATCTACATCGCCGGCGCAGTACTCGGTGCCTTGCTGTTCGGCTGGCTGACCGATCGCCTGGGGCGGCGCAAGTTGTTCTTTGTAACTTTATGGCTGTATGTAGGCGCCACGGCGGCCACGGCGTTCTCGTTCAGCCTGGAAAGCTTCCTGCTGTTTCGCTTCCTCACGGGCATGGGCATCGGCGGCGAATACACGGCGATCAATTCGACCATCCAGGAATTTACCCCGGTACGCTATCGCGGCTGGGTCGACCTGAGCATCAACGGCACATTCTGGCTAGGTGCAGCACTGGGTGCCGGCGGGGCCATCGTCCTGCTGGATCCGCACGTGGTCGGTGGTGAGCTGGGCTGGCGCCTGTGCTTCGGCATTGGTGCCGCGTTGGGCCTGGTGATCCTGGTGATGCGCCTGTGGTTGCCGGAAAGCCCGCGCTGGCTGCTGGTCCATGGTCAGCGCGATAAGGCGCGACACATCGTCGAAGGTATCGAAGCGAGTCTGCGCGAACAAGGCCACGAACTGCCGGCGGTGACCAGCAAACCATTGCGCCTGCACGCGCGGGACCATACGCCGCTGGGGGAGGTCTTCCATACCCTGTTCGTCAGATTCAGCCGCCGCGCGCTGGTGGGGATGACCCTGCTGACAGCGCAGGCGTTCTTTTACAACGCGATATTCTTCACTTATGCGCTGGTGCTCACCGATTTTTACCAGGTGCCCGCCGAACAGGTCGGTTGGTACGTATTGCCCTTGGCACTGGGCAATTTTTGCGGACCGCTGCTGCTGGGGCGCCTGTTTGACGTGGTCGGCCGACGCGTGATGATCAGCTTCACTTATGCGACGTCCGGAATGTTGCTGGCGCTCAATGGCTACGCCTTCCAGCAGGGCTGGCTGGATGTCACCCAGCAAGCCGCGGCGTGGATGGTGATCTTCTTTTTCGCTTCGGCAGCGGCCAGTTCGGCTTACCTGACGGTGGCAGAAACCTTCCCGCTGGAAATCCGTGCCTTGGCCATCGCCGTGTTCTACGCGTTCGGCACTGGCCTGGGCGGCATCATCGGGCCGACGCTGTTTGGCCAACTGATTCAGACCCAGCAGCGCGGCAGTCTGTTGATTGGTTATCTGGCAGGCGCTGCACTAATGTGTGCGGCGGCGGCGGTGCAAGCGGTTTGGGGGGTGTCTGCCGAGCGTCGAGCGCTGGAACATGTGGCCAGGCCTTTGTCCCAGGCTGAGGATTGAGTGGGGGCGACTGTCCAAAGAGCCGTTTGAGAAAGCCGGCGCAAATCCAGAGGCAATTCACTCAAAAGGGTGACGCGGTCAAGCTGGATGTCTTCTGAC
Organism: Pseudomonas sp. IT-P4; assembly: GCF_949767755.1. Classification (NCBI taxonomy): domain Bacteria; kingdom Pseudomonadati; phylum Pseudomonadota; class Gammaproteobacteria; order Pseudomonadales; family Pseudomonadaceae; genus Pseudomonas; species Pseudomonas sp. IT-P4. The sequence continues at coordinate 114,550 of NZ_CATKPX010000015.1, forward strand.
ATTTTTGCCTGCACCTGCCTGACTCAGGCTCCTTGCAGTAAACGGAGGGTACCTGTGCCCTTATTTTCGAGGGTATTGAATGAAACAAGGACAAGTTCTGCTGTTGGCTTTGTTGATGATGTTTTTAACGGGGTGCACGACTACGCCGCCAAAAGACCAAGGCAATCTCTGCAGTATCTACCGTGAGTATCCCGACTGGTATGAGGACTCGCTGCAAATGCAGAGCGAGTATGGGACACCCCTGCATGTGGCCATGGCGATCATGAAGCAGGAAAGCAGCTACGTGGCGGACGCATTGCCGCCTCGTGACTACCTGCTATGGGTCATCCCCTGGGGGCGAGTCAGTTCGGCCTACGGTTACGCGCAGGCTCAAGACCCGGTGTGGGGTGAGTACAGGGACAATACGGGCAACGGTGGTTCGCGTGACAGTTTCGACGACGCGATCATGTTTATCGGTTGGTACACCACGGGCACCCAACGTCAGCTCGGGATCTCCAAATGGGACACCTACAATCAGTACCTGGCTTATCACGAGGGGCGAGGGGGCTTCAGCCGCGATTCCTATCGCAGTAAACCGTGGCTGATGCAGGTTGCCCAGAAAGTGCAAAAGCAGTCAGAGATTTACAACGCGCAACTAAAAGTGTGTCGCCAAGAGTTGGATGATGATCGTAGCGGGTGGTTTTAACGCATTTACGAAAAAAAATCCCCGCACCTCCTGGGGGAAGATGCGGGGCAATGTATTACACATGGTGAGGAAGGTCGGCCTCCTCAAATGCAGACTGGCTGTATTCGAAGCGTCCGTTAGAGGCACCACCTGTGAACCCCTTGGCCAACCTCCCTCGACGCATATTTAAAGCCGAGGGAGAGGAGTGAGCGAAATCAATAATTATCAAAAGCAGATCAATCAATATGGATATGGCTTCGTGGATAGCTTCTCGGTGAGGGCATCGCGAGATTAAGCCAGTTCCAAAAGAAGTCTGTTGGTGCTGCCAGGCAAGGGGTGAGGTGCATTGATCCGGCCTTCCAGTCTGTTCACGAACGCGAGGGCTTCTGCGTAGCTGCGAAATTCAACGCACCACGCGTTCATCCATACATTCCAGCCTTCCGGCTTGCTCGCTTTCTCGATTTTTATCAGCATCCTGGAATCCCTCCATGTGGTGGTTAAGCCCACATTTAAAGCCAATAGAGGGGGGTGTTTGGAAATTAATAATTATCAAAAATGGATTTACGGCGGCGGGGGATTCAGACGTTGGAGCCGTGTTTGCGATCGATTGGGCATGCTCTAAACCAAGGGTTTGCAAGCGAAAGTATTGCAAACCCTTGTATGTTTCTGCGTCATTATTTCGATCTTGATCATGGTCGCCTGATGCTTCAGGGGGCCGGGTCTGCCTTGCGGCGATCGCTGCCGGCCGGGTTGCCGGTATCGATCAGCCTTCTTTCCAGCAGTACGTTTTCCAGGGCCTGGCGGTCTGACGGGTTCATCTGATGTTCTCGCTCCTTGAGTTCCAACAGGATCGGGGTCGACCACTGGCGGTAGGTTTGTTCAGCACTACGATTGAGTGACATGGGTTCCTCCTTAATCAGGCTCCTGCCAATAAGGCGCCGCACTTCGATACGCCCAAAAACCCTAGTCGACGAAGCGGGTTCCCGCCACTGCTTTACGTCGGACTGCCATTGCCCCAGATGCCCGTAGCGGCAGTGCGCTGTACGTAGTCGCCGAAGTCGCGCGCCGGGCGTCCCAGTGCCCGCTGTACGCCATCGGCCACGGGTGTGTTGCGCCCGTCCAGCACCGTCGTGAAGAGATACAACACCAGATCGATCAACGCCGGGGGAAGCTGTTCCTGTTCCATTGCCTGTCGATAGGCATCCGGCGGCACGGGCACGAATTCGATGTTGCGACCGGTGGCGCGGGCAATCTCGGTCACGGCTTGAGCAAAGGTCAACGCCCGAGGGCCGGTCAATTCATAGAGCTGGCCAGTGTGCCCGGGTTGAGTCAGTGCGGCGACGGCACACTCGGCGATGTCTTGCGCATCGACAAAGGGCTCGGCGACCTGGCCGATGGGGAGTGCGAGTTCACCTTGCACAATGGGTTCAAGAAAGTGTGCCTCGCTGAAATTCTGGCAGAACCAACTGGCCCGTAGAATTGTCCAGTCAATCCCGCTGTCCTGTACAACGCGTTCGGCCTGTTCGGCTTCCACTTCGCCACGTCCGGATAACAAGACCAGTTTGCGGACGCCGCTTTTCACCGCCAGGTCAGTGAACGCCTGGATGGTTTCAACGGCGCCAGGAACGGCAAGATCAGGTTGAAAGGAAATGTAGACGCGATGAACGCCATCGATCACGGCGTCCCAGGTCGATCGATCTTCCCAGTCGAAGGGAGGATTGGCGTCGCGGGAGCCCCGGCGAACGGGCAGGCCGGCGGCTTCGAGGCGTTGTGCGATGCGCCGTCCGGTTTTGCCGGTGGCGCCGAGGACCAGCGTGATTGGTTGGGCAGTTTTCATCGCGTTCATCTCCATCGGTTAATGTGAGTGATGCTCATGTTAAAAAAGATGATAGATGCTCATGTTTCACCGTCAACCCGTCAGATCGAATTCCCCGACGTGTGGCATCTGTTGTTGGGCGCAGAGAGTGGCGATGCTAAGGTGAGCACATGTCACGTTTTTGATCGGGAATTCACTCGTGCGCAAAAAGCCCTCTGAAAACCTCGAACAGCCTGCTGCAGAAGCGGTTCGACGCAACCCCACGCAACAGCGCAGCCGCGATCGTCAGGAGCGGATTCTGGCCATGGCCACTCAATTGATCGCGGACAAGGGCAGCGACCAACTCAAGATGAGTGAAATCGCCGAGCGCTCCGAGATCTCGATCGGTTCCCTTTATCAATATTTTCCCGACAAGAGTTCCGTGATCCGCACGCTGGCCGAACGCTATAACGCTGAGAGCCGCCGTTGCATTGCAGAGGCAATGGCGGCCGTCGAGGACGCCCAGGGTTTGCAGGCCGCCTATTCGCAGTTGCTCGATCTGTATTACGAGATCGTGATGGCGACACCGGTGATGCGTGACATCTGGTCCGGCATGCAGGCCGACAAGCAGTTATTGCAGCTGGAGTTGAAGGAGAGTCGGGTTGCCGGAGCGCTGCTGTCCCAAGCGATGCTTCGCGTGTATCCCGACTGTGACGAACAACAGGTCGAGGAGTCCGCGTTTTTGATCTGGCACTTGGGCGAGGCAACCATGCGCTTGGCTGTCACTTGTGCACCCGATGAGGGACGAGCACTGGTCGAGGCGTTCAAGCGTATGTCCCTGCGCGAGATCATGGAGCCCGCGCGCAGGAACATCGATTCACCGTAAAAGCCTGGCGGTCGGTTCAGTTTCCCTAAACGAAGGGTTGACCGCCAAAACCGCGGGGCAGTCGTTGCAGGCCGGCCATCGCGGTCAGTCGCTCGGTCCAGGCTGAACGCCAGTCATTGGCGGTGTGCATGGCTTTGGCTTTGCGTGCTGCGCGGCGGGCAGCGTTGCGTTCAGCCTTGCGAGCCTCTTTGTAGGCGTCGGTGTTTCGGCAGCTTCGGCATTTAACCCGATTGAGTTCGCGGGTCGATACGAGGTTGCTGCCGTGGTGACCGCAGGCCAGGTGCCCGCTGACTTTGAAATGAGTGACCATTGGAACGTCTCCTTCGTGACGTGTGAGCGGTTGACTCCACGTGAGCGGGGACGTTCGATTGGTTTTGCGCAACAAAAATCCCGACACCAGGCCGGGTTGTGAGAAAAGCTGGAAATCCGGCAGGCAGCCAAAGGTTCGCAGACGCACGGTCAACGATCATGCTGCCCGAATCGGGCCTGTCCTCGCGCTGCGAATCCGTGACGGATCATCTGAACCGTGGCAGAGGCGGGTCGACAGGCTTGAGAGACGACAGCGTGTGCCGGATCAGCGGCGTGTCCTTTTCGATGTCGTTCAGGCGATCACGAATTCTGAGGGCGGTAGGGTGTCCGCCTTGATGATCGACCCAGTCGGCGATTTCCTTGCAGGCGGCGGCCAGGCGGGCCTGACGGGAGTCCAGCAAGGTGAGCAGGGTGGTGATGGACTCTTTTTCGGACATGGGAGACACCTCCGTTCAAGAAACCTGTGTGTGGCAGCAAAAAGCCCGCCGGGAGCGAGCTTTCTGCCGAAAGGGTTACTGATCCTTCAGCCATTTCAGTATAGACCCGTTAAAAAAGCGTGACACCCCTCAACTTTGTCGGGCTGTCACTTGTGATTTCGCGTTCAACTGACGGCAAACACGCGCGGCGTCCTCTTCAACCTCGTAGCCATCTCCGATGAAGCCTTGGGTGCGGGTATCGGCGATGCGGTACCAGACCGCGGCATCCGGTGGCAGGTGGTCATTTTCACCGGCACGGCGGCCATGGATGATGATCTTGTTGCAACGCTTCACGACGAAAATGTCTTCCATGGCGTCTCCGCGGCGGATTCGTGTTCAGTTCAACTATAGAAGTCATTGCTGATCGTGCAAAAAATAGGCAGGTCAATTCGTCGGTTCAGGCGCTGCCAGCGTTCTCTCCAGAAAATTCGCCAGCCCGACTTCCGCGGCCGAGAGCCCCTTGCGCGCTCTCGGCCTGGGCAGTTGCGCCAAAGCCCCTAGAAGGAAACCATCTAGCACCGCCGGGTGGATATAGCACTTGCGGCACACCGCCGGGGTATTGCCCAGTTGCCTGGCAACGTCCTTGACCATCTCCACCAGGTGCCGTCGGGCGTCCATTTCAGGTTCCCAGTGACGCTTGCGCAGTATTGCCAGGGCCAGAACACTGCCGGCCCAGGTGCGGTAGTCCTTGGCGGTGAAATCGGCGCCGCTGAGCCTTTGCAAATAGCTGTTGATGTCGGATGAACTGACGGTGTGCCGGTCACCGTTTTCATCCAGATACTGAAACAGGTTCTGCCCGGGTATTTCCTGGCAGCGCCTGATGATCCGGGCCAGGCGCCGGTCTTTCACGGTGATCTGGTGTTCGACGCCACTTTTGCCGCGGAACTGGAACAGGATGGCACTGCCGTTGATCTCTACATGGCGGCTGCGCAGGGTCGTCAGGCCATAGGAGCGGTTGTCCCGGGCGTATTGGCTGTTACCGATGCGGATCAGCGTCGAGTCGAGCAGGGTAATGACAGTGGCCATGACTTTGTCGCGACTGAATCCCGGTTCCGTTAGCACGGCTTGCAATCGTTGGCGCAGTTTCGGCAGGGCCAGTCCGAATTCACGCAGGCGCAAATACTTGTCGGCGTCACGCACCTCTCGCCAGCGGGGGTGATAACGGTACTGCTTGCGACCCCGGGCATCGCGCCCGGTGGCCTGCAGATGCCCGCGTGGATCGGCGCAGATCCACACCTCGGTATAGGCGGGCGGCACCGCGAGGGAGTTGAGGCGCTTGATTGCGTCGGGGTCGGTGATGCGCTGGCCGGCCGGGTCGAAATAGGCGAATTTTCCGCGCAGTTTCCTGCGGGTAATGCCCGGCTGAGTGTCATCGACATAATGCAGGTCAGGTGGCAGTCCATCGGGCATGACAAGCGTCCTGGGCAAGGAGTCACGGAGCATTACAGCCATTGACCTCGCCCCGGTGCAGTCGTGCCTTCGGAGTTACGCCAGCACCGCGACCGCTTTTATTTGTGCCCAGAGTGGCTGGCCAGGATGAATGTTCAGTTGGTCACGGGAATAGCGCGTGATCCGCGCAAGCAGCGGCGTGCCGGCGGCATCCAGGCGAATCAGCACGTGGGCGGCGTTGTCGGCGTTCATTTCACTGACCACGGTGACCGGCAGGCGATTGAGAATGCTGCTATGCCCGACATTGTCCAGGCTCAGGCTCACATCCCGCGCCTGGACCTTGCAGCGCAGCGCCTGGCCCACGTCCATTGGCGTATGCGGCACACGAATGTCGAGGGCGGTGTCGGGCAGTTGCAGGCTGAGCAATTGATAGTCGGCGTCATAGGCGCTGACGCGACCTTCGATCACCACACCGGCGTCATCCCCCATTGCCAACGGCAAGTCGAGGCGCGCCAGGGTCTGGCCGATCGGGCCGCTGGCCAGTGCCTTGCCGTTGCTGAGCAGCACGATATGGTCGGCCAGCCGCGCGACTTCATCCTGGGAATGGCTGACGTACAGCACCGGGATGTCGAGCTCGTCGTGCAGGCGTTGCAAGTAGGGCAGGATTTCACCTTTGCGTTGGGCATCCAGCGCCGCCAGGGGTTCGTCCATCAACAGCAGTTTCGGGCTGGTGAGCAAGGCGCGGGCGATGCCGACGCGCTGACGCTCGCCGCCCGAAAGGTGTTGCGGGTGCCGGTCCAGCAAATGACCGATGCCCAGCAATTCGGTGGCGTGGGCCATGTCGACCCGACGCTGTGGCTTGGGAATGCGCTTGAGGCCGAACTCGAGATTGGCCAGCACCGACAGATGGGGAAACAGGCTGGCTTCCTGGAACACGTAGCCCAGCGCGCGCTTGTGCGGCGCGACGAAGATCCGGTTGGCGCTGTCTTGCCAGACTTCATTGTTGACCTGGATAAAGCCTTGATCGGCCCGCTCCAGGCCGGCGATGCAGCGTAGGCAAGTGGTCTTGCCTGAACCGGAGTGGCCGTAAAGTGCCGTGACGCCACGGCCCGGCAGTTGCAGATCGACGTCCAGGGCGAAGCCCGAATAACGCAGTTTCAGACGCATTTGAATCATCGATCAGCTCCAGCCCGCTTTGGTTTTACGGCTGGAATACAGCGCCAGCAGGACGACAAACGAGAACACCAGCATCGCCCCGGCCAGCCAATGGGCCTGGGCGTATTCCATGGCTTCGACGTGGTCGTAGATCTGCACCGAGACCACGCGGGTCTTCTCGGGAATGTTGCCGCCGATCATCAGCACCACGCCGAACTCGCCGACGGTGTGGGCGAAGCCGAGAATGGCCGCGGTAATGAAACCGGGGCGGGCCAAGGGCAGGATCACACTGAAAAAGCTGTCCCAGGGATTGGCCCGCAAGGTCGCGGCCACTTCGAGCGGGCGCGTGCCAATCGCGGAAAAAGCGTTTTGCAGCGGCTGGACCACAAATGGCATCGAATACAACACCGAACCGATGACCAGCCCCGCAAAACTGAACGTGAGGGTCCCAAGGCCCAGTGACTGGGTGAGCTGTCCAAGGAACCCGTGAGGGCCGAGGGCCAGCAACAGATAGAAACCAATCACCGTCGGCGGCAGCACCAGGGGCAGGGCGACAATCGCCCCGACCGGGCCGCGCCACCAGGAGCGGGTGCGCGACAGCCATAACGCAATCGGAGTGCCGACAATCAGCAGGATGACGGTCGTCAGGGACGCCAGTTTCAGGGTCAGCCAGATGGCGGAAAGATCGGCACTCGATAGCGACATTTAGATTTCGTAACCGTAAGACTTGATGACAGCTGCCGCTTTCGGCCCCTTGAGGTAGTCAACCAGTGCCTTGGCGGCCGGGTTGTCCTTGCCCTTGTTGAGAATCACCGCATCCTGCTTGATCGGGTCGTGCAGGCTGGCGGGAACGATCCAGGCCGATCCGCTGGAGATCTTGCCGTCCTTGTAGATCTGCGACAAGGCGACAAAACCCAGCTCGGCGTTGCCGGTGGAAATGAACTGGTAGGCCTGGCTGATGTTCTGGCCTTCAACGATCTTGTCCTTGACCTTGTCGGTCAAGCCTTCTTTTGCCAGTACCTGGGTCGCCGCCAGGCCATAAGGCGCGGCTTTCGGGTTGGCGATGGACAGGTGTTGGTAGGCGTTCTTTTTCAGCACATCGCCCTTGGCATCGACGTAGCCTTCCTTGGCCGACCACAGCGCCAGGGTGCCGACCGCGTAGGTGAAGCGCGAGCCCTTGACGGAGTCGCCTTCGGCTTCAAGTTTTTTCGGGGTGCTGTCGTCTGCCGAGAGGAACACTTCGAACGGCGCACCGTTTTTGATCTGGGTGTAGAACTGGCCGGTGGCGCCAAAGGAGGCGACCAGTTTATGCCCGGTGTCTTTTTCGAAATCAGCGGTGATGGCCTGGATGGGCGCGGTGAAGTTGGAGGCGACCGCCACCTGGACTTCGTCCGCCTGGGCTGAGCCGAAGGCGAATGCGGCGAGAAGGCTCGCCAGGCAGGTCGGGGCAAAACGTGAGGCACGAATGAACATGAAACGGCTCCGTCAAAGGCAATTGCGGCAGGTTAATCGTTATGTACAAAAATATATAGCGAATTGCCTTTGAACGGAATGTGCTGGTGAAAAATTGTATACAATTTTAATGGAGCTGATGCTCAGAAGCGACCTGAGAGTCTCGCCAACCCTTCTTCAGCCAGCTTTCGAGTCAGTGCCTCGCTGGTCAAATCGACGCCGAGGGTAAATGCCTGACCGGCCCAGAGGTTGCTGAAATCCGCTTCACCTTTGGCCCGCAACGGCATCAGCGCGCCACCGGCAAGGGGGAAGGCCGGGGCCTTGGCGCTCATGGGGCCCAGTTCACGCATCACCCGATTGAGGATGCCCCGGGCCGGGCGACCGGTGAACACGTTGGTAACGGCTGTCTCGCTTTCCCTGGCGGTGCGCAACGCCCTGTGATGGGACGGGCTGACCTTGGCCTCTGGGGTGAACAGGTACGCCGTACCCACCTGCACCGCCGAAGCACCGAGCATGAAGGCAGCGGCGACGCCTCGGGCGTCAGCGATGCCGCCAGCGGCAATCACCGGCACTTTCACCGCATCGACGACTTGGGGCACCAGGGCGAAAGTCCCCACCTGACTGCTCAGGTCATCGCTGAGAAACATCCCGCGATGGCCCCCGGCCTCGTAGCCCATGGCAATGATTGCATCGCAACCGTGCTGCTCCAGCCACACGGCTTCTGCGACTGTGGTGGCTGAGGACAGCACCTTCGCACCCGTGGCCTTGACCCGGTCGAGCAGGGATTTTTCCGGCAGGCCAAAGTGAAAGCTCACCACTTGCGGGCGAAACGTTTCGACCACTTCGCAGGCCGCGTTATCGAACGGTGCCCGGTTGGACACCGGCGTCGGCGCATCGAAGTCGGCGCCGAGTTCCTGGTAGTAGGGTTGCAGCAGGTTTTTCCAGTCCTGTGCGCGTTGCTCATCCGCAGCAGGCGGCTGATGACAGAAGAAGTTGACGTTGATCGGGCGTCGGGTGTGTTGGCGGATGGTTTTGAGCTCTTCGCGCAGTTGATCGGTGCTGAGCATCGCCGCCGGCATCGAGCCCAGGCCGCCGGCATTGCAGGTGGCGATCACCATGGACGAGTTTGTGGCACCGGCCATCGGCCCCTGGATGATCGGCAGTTCGATCCCGAGCAGGTCAAGGATGCGGGTATCTGGCCATTGGTTCATGTGCTGTGTTCTCCGACGTTGAATCCGGGCAGGGGCGGTAGAACAGGATTTGTAACGCAACGACTGGCGCAAGGCCAGTCGTCTTTTCAGCGGGTAAGGCGTTAGCGTCGGTGGAAGCCGCCACCGCCGAAGGAGTGATACATGAACCGGGACGAGTCGTGATAACTGTTGAAGCGATCATTGCCGAAGGAGCGCGCATCGTACTCCCGGTTGAGATTCTGGACCTGAGCCGTGTTGGCCGAATCGAGACGGGTTGCTCCGCCCTGGACCATCGATTGCCAGCCGCTATCGGTCCTTTTGTAAACGTTGCCATCACGGCCGGCGTACACGTTGTCGCCGACATGCGCCATGCCGCCGTCGCGATCATGGATACCGCCGTACTGGGTGGTGTTGCCGGTATTGGGGTTGTAGATGGCCCCGCGATTGGCGGTGACCTGGGTGCCGGTGCGAACGTTGCCGGCGGTCACATGCTGGCCGGCGATGGCTCCGCCGTCCGGGCCGACGGCCATACCGCTGCGGCCCGCGGCATAGTTGCCGTTGTAAACGTTGTGTACCGCGCCGCGCTGGCCTGCCGCGGCGATGCCGGTACGCGAGTTGTAGGAGGCGCCAACCTGGCCGGCCCAGCGATTGCCGGTCCAGGCGTTGTAGCCGCCGCCGTAGCGGCTGACCGAAGCGCGGTCGCCCCATTGGCGGTAGATGTTGCCGGTCGTGCCGGCCCAGCCACCGGGGCCCCAGGCAACGGCGCCACCGTGATAGCCGTAAGCGGCACCGCCCCAAGGCATTGGCGCCGGGTACAGATGCGGCCCCCAGGCGTAACCCCAACCGTAATTGCCCCACCATGGATAGGCGCCCCAGCCCCAACCCACGGCGGCCGTGCTGCCGCCCCAACTCCAGCCGAAACCGAAGCCAAACGTCCAGCCCGTCCAGGGTGTGTAGCGAATCGCCACGCCAAAGCCATAGGTCACCGGTGGGCCGTACCAGACACTGCCCACCCACGGCGTATAGGGATAACCGGTGCCATACACCACCACACCGCTGTCAGGGTCCAGCGTCGAACCCTGGTAACCCGGCGTGTAACCGACGACGACCGTATCGCCACTGGCTTCGTAGACTTTCACGTAAGTGACGTAGTGCATTGGTGAGCTGGGCGGGATCGAATAGATCACCGCCGGTACCGAAGAGGCGACCGTCCAGGGGCCTTGCACCGAGGTGGCCACGAACCAGATGCCGTTCTCCACCGCGTACCAGCTTTGTGCATCGACCATGATGATCGGCATCGGGCTGTTGACCACGTATTGCAGGGGCGTGCCCTTGATGGCCTTGAGTTGCGGCTCGCCGTCAAAGGTTGGCTTGGTCATTTTGACCTGGCTTTTCTTGATCGCCGAGGTCTGTGGAATGGTCGCTGCAATCGCCGCTTCCTTGGCCTGCGGTGTTCCGGCCACCGAGGCCTTTACGTTCTCCTTGGGGCTGTCATCGGGAATGTTGGCGAAGTCCGCCGGCAACTGGTCTGCGCCTACAAAGGTCCAGGGGCCTTTCATGTCACTGGCACGGAACCAGCGACCCGAGATCAGCACGTAGCTGTCCTGGTCACCGATCTCCTTGAAAATATGCCCGGTGGTGTTGGTCACATACAGCAGTGTGGTGTTCTGGATCGGCTGCCATTGCGGCGCGCCGTCAGTGACGATCAACTCGGTCGGCACCGTGGCGATATGGATCTGCGGAATCGGCGGCTTGGCCAGCGTCGGTATCTTCTCCTTCGGATCGCTCTGGCCTGTCAGCAGGTCTACCTGTCGGCCCTGGATCGCAGCTTTCTTGGCCTTCTCCAGCTCGGCGGAGGGCGAGGGCAGTGGCGCATATTGTCCATCCAGATTGTCCGCTACCATCCAGCCATCGAACACGTGCAGGTAATGCTTGCCCTGTGCATCCTTGAGCAGCAACGGCCGGGTGTTGATCACTCGCTGCAGCGAGGTGCCATCAACGGGGCGATAGGCGGGTTCGCCATCGATGTACACCAGCAGCGCGGGCACCTCGGAGGAAATAATGGTCGGCGGGGTATTTTCCAGCGGCTCGCTGTTGGACTTCTGTTCGGCGGCGATGACACCGAGCGCGGCTTCGAGTTGGTCCAGGGAAATGGTTTTCGTGCGGTTCCCGGCGTCTTGCTTCACCGCGGCGACCCAGCTGTCAGCCTTGGTTGCGCTATCGGGGAAATCGGCCTTGGTGATGGTGTACTGATCGAGCGCCACCCAGCGCGTGGCCTTGTCGACCAGGGTGTGGGCGCTGAACTGCACGATGCCATAGGTGGCCTTGCCATCGGTGCTCGTGGCCTCCACGGCAGCCCGCGCGTGCAGGGTGTAACCGTCCCAGCTGTCCAGTTGCGGTTGGTAGATGGTCAATTTGGTGTCGCCGGCCGCCAGCACCTGTGGCCAGCTAGGGGCTGTCGGCGCCAGATTCCCGGGAGTTTGGGCGGGTGGCTCTGGTGTGGCCTGGACGCCGCTGAGCGGAATCATGCAGAGCATCAGTAAAACGGTGAGTAAACGCAGTTGAGGCATTGTCAGCTCCATCGACAAGACAGTTTGTTGCGGCACTTCAGGGTTGCGAAAAGCATAGCTGCCGTTAATCAAAACGCCCGGCGGTTTGCCTGATTGGCTTAAAGTCGGGTACGGCAATCCATTGCCATGTGTTATTTGAAATGCTCCACCAACCGACTGATTCCATTGAGAGGCCGTAATGTTCAAAGGTATTTTGATCGACAAAGACGACAGCGGTTATCGGGCCACACTGCAAGAGATCCAGGACGATCAACTGCCCGAGGGCGATGTCACGGTGCGTGTTGCCTACAGCACGTTGAACTTCAAGGATGGCCTGGCGATCACCGGCAGCAGTCCGGTGGTGCGCAAATTCCCGATGGTGCCGGGCATCGACCTGGCCGGTGTCGTCGAAGCCAGCGGGCATCCGGACTACAAGGTCGGTGATCCGGTCCTGCTCAATGGCTGGGGTGTGGGCGAAGGGCATTGGGGGGGATTGGCGCAGAAGGCGCGCCTCAACGGTGACTGGCTGATCCCGCTACCCAAGGCGTTTACCGCGGCCCAGGCGATGGCCATCGGTACGGCGGGCTACACGGCCATGCTGTGCATCATGGCGCTGGAGCACAACGGCGTGGCGCCCGGGCAGGGCGAAGTTCTGGTGACCGGCGCCAACGGCGGCGTCGGCAGTTTCGCCATCGCCTTGCTCAGCAGGCTCGGCTACCGGGTGGTCGCGTCCACCGGACGGACCTCGGAGCACGACTACCTGAAGCAACTGGGGGCCGGCGAAATCATCGATCGCGCCACCTTGTCCGAACCGGGCAAACCGTTGGCAAAGGAGCGCTGGGCGGCCGTGATCGACTCGGTCGGCAGCCACACCCTGGCCAACGCGTGCGCCAGCACCAAGGCCAATGGCACCGTCGCGGCCTGCGGCCTGGCTCAGGGCATGGACTTTCCGGCATCCGTTGCGCCGTTCATCTTGCGCGGCGTGACCCTGGCCGGCATCAACAGCGTGACCCAGCCCAAAGCCAAGCGTGTGGCAGCCTGGAATCGCCTGGCCCGGGATCTGGACTTCAACCTGTTGCCGCTGATCAGTCACGAAATCGGCTTGAGCGAAGCCATTGAAGCCGCGCCACGCTTGCTGGCCGGGCAGTTGCGCGGGCGCGTGGTGGTGGATGTGAATCGTTGATCACTGCAACTCGCGCTCCAGCAACTGCCGTTTGCGCTCGACACCCCAGCGATAGCCCGACAGATTGCCATCGCTGCGCACCACGCGATGGCAAGGGATCGCCACCGCCAGGTTGTTTGCACCGCAGGCCTGGGCCACGGCGCGAACGGCTTTTGGTTGACCGATACGCTGGGCGACATCGGCGTAGCTGGCAGTGCTGCCCACGGGAATCTCCCGCAGCGCTTGCCAGACACGCTCCTGAAACGCCGTGCCGCGTACGTCCAGCGGCAAATCAAGGCCAATGGCCGGCGCCTCGATAAAGCCGACGACCCTGGCAATCAATTGCTCGAACTCATGATCGGCACCAATCAGATTGGCGCGGCGGAATTTGTCTTGCAGATCGCAGACCAGTTGATGCGGATCATCGCCCAGCAGGATCGCGCACACCCCGCGCTCACTCTGTGCCACCAGAATCGCGCCCAGCGAACACTGGCCGACAGCAAAACGAATGTCGTTGTTTTGACCGGCGGCGCGGTAGTCCCCGGGTTTCATTCCCAGCAACTGGTCTGCCGCTTCATAAAACCGGCTGTTGGAGTTGAAGCCGGCGTCATACAGGGCATCGGTCACCGAGCCGCCGTGTGCCAGGCGCTCGCGTACCTTGCGTGAACGATGGGCATCGGCGTAGCCCTTGGGCGTCAGGCCGGTGACGGCTTTGAATACGCGATGGAAGTGAAAGCTGCTCAGGCCTGCCGCCTCGGCCAATTCGCCCAGGGCAGGCAGCGTTTGCGCGCTTTCGATCTGGCGGCAAGCGGCGGCCACGGTGGAGGCATGTTGCGCGGCGAGTTCGCTCTGATCCTTCGTCGCGCGCTTGCTCGGACGATAACCCGCGGCCCGGGCCTGTTCGGCGCTGTCGAAGAATTCGACATTGTGGGGCTTGGGCAAGCGCGCGTGGCTGCTGGGATTGCAGTAGACGCCCGTGGTCTTCACGGCATAGACAAACTGCCCGTCAGCCTTGGGGTCGCGGGCGACCACGGCGGCCCAGCGCGGATCGTTTTCGATGGTGATCTTGGTCGATTGGGTTGTCATGGCGTCACGTCCATTGAGGGGTTGCCTGCACATTAACCATGGGGCAATTCCCACACACTCCGGCGCTTGCGGTCAAATTCGAAGTCTTTATCCGGCGGTACGGAAGGTGAAGTTGATACGTTGCTCGCCCAGTTTCGGATGATGGCCGTCCTTGATCGGCAGCACACCGTGATAACGCAGGCGATCCACGCCACCCCAGACCACGATGTCACCGTGGAACAGGGGAACGCGCTGACTTTTGTCGCCACGTGCAAAGCCGCCGAACAGGAACATCGCCGGCAAGCCCAGGGATACCGATACGATGGGGGCGGCCCAGGAATGTTCGTCCTTGTCCTGATGCAATGACATTTTTGCCCCGGGGATGTATCGGTTGATCAGGCAGGAATCCGGTGCAAAATCGGCGAAACCCGCTGCCTGCGCCGCCGCTTGCGCCAGTTGGAAAAACACTTCAGGCATCATTGGCCAGGGCCGACCGGTCTGTGGATCGTCGAGGGTATATCGATAACCGCTGCGGTCAGTGGTCCAGCCGAATGTGCCACAACTGCTCAGGGCGACCGACATGGTGAAACCGCCGGGTGTGATCATCTGCCGAAACGGTGCGGCCGCCAGCACTGCTTCCAGGGCCGGCAGCAAACGCTCCAGCCAAGGTAGGGCGAAGCCTCTGAGCACGTAGGATTGTTCGCCGATCTGCTCGCGCCTGGGCTGTTGCTCGGGCTCCGCATCGGCAAACAGATCGAAAGTCAGCGGGTTCACAGGCTCATGACGCATCGTGAAAGATGATTCCAAGGGTATGCCGTTTGCCGCTGTGCAGGCGACTCACGCCGTGACGCAAGGTCACGCGGTAGTAACCGCGAGTCCCTTTGACCGGCCTTTGATTGACCGCAAAGATCACCCCGTCACCTTGCTTCAGGCCGATGACCATGGGGCGCGACTGCATTCGCGGGCGCTGTTCAGTCAGGACAAACTCGCCGCCGGTGAAGTCTTGATCCGGGTCTGACAGCAGGATCGCCACTTGCAGCGGGAAAACATGCTCACCGTATAGATCCTGATGCAAACAGTTGTAGTCCTGCGGCCCGTATTGCAGCAACAAGGGGGTCGGACGGTTCTGACCAGCGGCATGGCAGCGATCGAGGAAGGCTGGATGGGTTTCAGGAAAACGCTGCGGCAAGCCCATTTGTTCATGCCAGCGATTGGCGATGGGCACCAGTCGCGGGTAGAGCGCGGTGCGCAGGCGAGCCACCAGATCCGGCAACGGGTAGTTGAAATACTTGTACTCGCCTTGGCCGAACCCGTGGCGAGCCATCACTACATGGGAGCGAAACAGTTCGGTTCGAGGGTATAACGTGCTGACTTGCCCGCAAGCCTTGTGGCTCAGCAGTGACGGGATGACGGCATAACCGTCCCGATCAAGTTGCTGCTCCAGCCGGGGCCAGTCCAGCCGGTCCAGATATTGTTCGCTCATTGCCGGGCCTCTTGTCGTTGAGGTGGCCAGTCTGCAAGGCAAGGATGAAACTGGCACTCCGGTGCTTGCGGTCGAACTGCGAGGGGGAGGCGACGTCCATTGTCGCTCCGGACCGCTTTACAGCGCTTTGCTGACGCTGATGTCGCTGATGACGTCGCCCTGCCCATGAATGGCATCCAGCGCTGCCTTGGCCTCTTCCGGGGTGCCTTTTTCAAGCTGGGCAAACTCGAAGCGGCGCTCACCGTTGAGTTTGTATTTGATGACGTACTTGGTCGTTTGGGCCACGGTTGTATCTGCCTGTCTTGTGTTTCGGGTTCGCCGATCAGCTCAGTTTCGTGCTGGAGCGGCGAATGATTTTGATCGAGTGCGTCAGGGTGGGTTTACGCGTCACGCTGATAGCGCGGCGGTTGACGGTGTCGATCGTGATGTTCCAGAAGCCGGTGCTAGGGGCCGTGATGCGGGCCGGAAACGTGTCGAATGCACCACCGTGATAGGTGTGACGGCCGCCATTCTTGAAGCTGCGGAAGTTGGCGTCGTTCATCAAGCGGATGTTGCACATTTGGGAGCATTGAATGACGACGATGTCGTCTTCATTGAGGTGCTCGCGCTGATGGATAAATTTCATGAGGCGCCTCCAGAAGGGCTTTTTCTACAAAATCAAAACGATAGCATGGGCGATTGGCGCAGTTTATCAGCCCGAACGCCTTATTATCCCGCCGCCAGGACAATTAAAAACGCTTATTTCACATTTGATGAGCGATAAAGCAGTTTGTCTCGGAGAAAAATCGCAGTTGCGCTGTCCGACGGTCTTTATCGGAGGTTTAGTATGAAGTGGGGTTTGTGGTTGTTGCCGATGGCACTGACGATCAGTGGTTGCGCGAACGTCTCGGACATCAACGAGTCCTTGCCGACGATGAACGTGATTTCCGGCAAGAAGCCCCATGAATACGCGCAATGCCTGAGCGAAAAACTGGCCGATAGCCGTGGCGCCTTGCAGATCCAGCCATACAAGGATGGCTTGCGCGTGATCGTGCCGCTCAAGTTTTCCGCGGGGCCGTCGGCCGTGTTTGACATTGAAGAACGCTCTGGCGGCAGCAGTATCAAGCTGCACGAGAGCATGTCCAATGTCCCGGTGCGGCCAAAGGACGTACAGAATGCTGCCAACGAGTGCATTTCCGGCTGATAGACTGTCGACCATCAGCACCGATGCCGCCCAAGCCCTGCTTTGGCGGCATCGTTATTTCTGGAGTCGAATATGAAACGAGAGCAGGTCCGGGAGCGCCACGCAGAGGGTTTGATCTCTGCCACCCATGTGATTCAGAACCCGGCGGAGCTGGGGGAATGGATCGTGTTTTTCAAGAAAAGTGCCGGGCGCAGCTATTTCCTGGTGGATGACAATGATGAAGTCGAGTCCTTCAGCCGCCTGGATGATCTGATCGAGACCGTGCGCGGGCTTGGAATCAAATTCGCCGAAATCCACATGTAGGGCGCGGCGCCTTACTTGCAGATCACCACGACGTTGCGGCTCTTGTAGTTGCCGACGTCGGCGCCAAGGGTCTTTTCGCTCTCCTTGAGCGCGGGGGTGCCATCGGTCCCGACGATCTTGTAGCCGGTGCCCGCGCAGGACGCATCGGCCTTTTCGTAGCACGCAGCCCAGGAGTTGGCTTCCCCGGAGCAGTCGATCGATAGACCTTGCTCTCCATTGGCCAGGTAGGTCTGTTCCGACGTTGCGCAGCCGCTCAGGGCCAATACCGTCAGCAAAGGCAAAATTTTATTCATGGCTTGATCATCGTCAGGGGGGGGCTATGGCTGAGACAGCGCCGGTATCAAAAGGTTATAGCCAAGGGCCACTTCTTTTTCATTATTCATAAAAAAGCCCTGCGCCATGGCAGGGCCTTTCGCAACGGGCGTCGATCAGCTCTTGTCCTTGGCGCGTCGCTTGGGTTCCGGGTGCTCCAGCTCCAGCACCGAGGCCACTTCGATTGCCAGGGCTTCGGAAGGGAAAGGCCCGGCGATATTTTCACCGGCGACACTGGCCACCCACCATTGGCCGTCCTTCTCCTGATTGATCAGAAATCCGTTGACGCTTTTTACTGCCGACATCTACTTGCCTCGTTGTCTGGTTCAATCGCGCCATGATACCGCCAAACGCACCCAAGGGGTGCCGATGGGCGTATGGTGATGGGTTCCGGGCGGTAGAAACCGTGCATTTGCGCAAGTCTCTGCTATGCATAAGAGGCTGCGCAGCGACCTGCGCACCCTCGCAGGGAACTATCGGCAAGAATATTTCTCTATGTTGGCATCGGTTAGCCAGCGCGGGGGCATTGTAAGGTGCACGCCGCCTGATTAGACTGCGCCGAAACTCGTACACACAGCCCTTTCAAGGACTTATATGATCAAGAAATGCTTGTTCCCAGCAGCCGGTTACGGTACTCGCTTCCTGCCAGCGACTAAAGCCATGCCCAAAGAAATGCTGCCGGTGGTGAACAAGCCACTGATCCAGTACGGCGTCGAAGAAGCACTGGATGCCGGCTTGACCGAAATCTCCATCGTCACCGGTCGCGGCAAGCGCGCCCTGGAAGACCACTTCGACATCAGCTACGAGCTGGAAAACCAGATCAAGGGCACCGACAAGGAGAAATACCTGGTCGGCATCCGCAAGCTGCTCGACGAGTGCTCGTTCTCCTACACCCGCCAGACCGAAATGAAAGGCCTGGGCCACGCGATCCTGACCGGCCGCCCACTGATCGGCGACGAACCGTTCGCCGTGGTACTGGCGGACGACTTGTGCGTCAATCTCGAAGGCGACGGCGTACTGACCCAGATGGTCAAGCTGTACAAGCAGTTCCGCTGCTCGATCGTGGCCATCCAGGAAGTCGATCCGTCAGAGACCAACAAGTACGGCGTAATCGCCGGCGAGATGATCCGCGACGACATCTACCGCGTACACAGCATGGTTGAAAAACCAAAGCCGGAAGACGCACCGTCGAACCTGGCCATCATCGGCCGCTACATCCTGACCCCGGACATCTTCGACCTGATCGAACAGACCGAGCCAGGCAAGGGCGGTGAAATCCAGATCACCGACGCCCTGATGAAACAGGCCCAGAACGGCTGCGTGATGGCCTACAAGTTCAAGGGCAAGCGTTTCGACTGCGGCGGCGCCGAAGGCTACATCGACGCGACCAACTTCTGCTTCGAGAACTTCTACAAGACGGGCAAGGCGTACTGATCGCTTTCGACCTGACTGTATTGAAAAGCCACCTTCGGGTGGCTTTTTCATTTTCAGGCCCTATATCGACTGCAGCGCTTGCCCAACAAATGTCTGCGGGTATGCTGGTCACCTGCCGAGGAGATTGAAAATGGCCTACGATTTTGACCTTTATGTGATTGGTGCCGGTTCCGGTGGTGTGCGGGCTGCGCGGTTTGCCGCCGGGTTCGGCGCGAAAGTGGCCGTGGCCGAAAGCCGCTACCTGGGTGGGACCTGTGTGAACGTCGGCTGCGTGCCGAAAAAATTGCTGGTCTACGGTGCGCATTTCGCCGAAGACTTCGAGCAGGCTTCCAGTTTTGGCTGGAGCCTGGATGAAGCGCAGTTCGACTGGCCGACGTTGATCGCCAACAAGGACCGCGAGATCAATCGCCTCAATGGCATTTATCGCAACCTGCTGGTCAACAGCGGCGTGACCCTGCATGAAGGTCACGCGAAGATCGTCGACCCGCATCAGGTCGAGATCAATGGCGAGCGCTTCAGCGCCAAAAACATCCTGATCGCTACCGGTGGCTGGCCGCAGATTCCGGACATTGCCGGGCACGAGCATGCCATCAGTTCCAACCAGGCGTTCTTCCTCAAAGAGCTGCCCAAGCGTGTGTTGGTGGTGGGCGGTGGCTACATTGCGGTCGAGTTCGCCGGGATCTTCCACGGCTTGGGCGCCAAGACCACGCTGCTGTATCGTGGCGAATTGTTCCTGCGCGGCTTCGACGGTTCCGTGCGCAAGCATTTGCAGGAAGAGTTGACCAAGCGCGGCATGGACCTGCAGTTCAATGCGGACATCGAGCGCATCGACAAGCAGGCCGATGGCAGCCTGAAGGTCACGCTCAAGGATGGTCGCCAGCTGGAAGCCGATTGCGTGTTCTACGCCACGGGGCGTCGTCCGATGCTGGACAATCTGGGCCTGGAAAACACCGGGGTCAAACTCGACAGCAAAGGCTTTGTCGAGGTCGATGAGCTGTATCAGACCGCCGAGCCGTCGATCCTGGCGCTGGGCGATGTGATCGGCCGTGTTCAGCTGACACCGGTGGCCCTGGCTGAAGGCATGGCGGTGGCGCGACGCCTGTTCAAGCCAGAGCAATATCGTCCGGTGGATTACAAGATGATCCCGACGGCGGTGTTCAGCCTGCCGAACATCGGCACTGTCGGTTTGACCGAAGAAGAGGCTCGCGAAGCCGGCCACGAGGTGCAAATCTTCGAAAGCCGCTTCCGGCCGATGAAGCTGACCCTGACCGAATGCCAGGAGCGCACGCTGATGAAGCTGGTGGTGGACGCCGGGACCGACAAGGTCCTGGGATGCCACATGGTCGGCCCGGAAGCTGGTGAAATCGTCCAGGGCCTGGCGATTGCCTTGAAGGCCGGCGCCACCAAGCGCGACTTCGACGAAACCATCGGGGTGCACCCGACGGCCGCCGAAGAGTTCGTCACCATGCGTACGCCGGTCGCCGGTTAAGCATCCTTCGCTGCGTCTGCCGCTGCCGCCAGGGTCGCGGCCAGACGTACGCGTTCTTCCAGATCCGCCCGGGTCTTGGCCAGATCCATTTCCAGTGACCTGTTGAGCTGCGACTGCTCATCGACGTTCTGTTTGAGTGCCTGGCTTTCCAGCAGAGCGACGCGCAGGCGTTCCTGGAGGAGGGTGCGCTCGCCGTCGACGCGGGTGGCCTGTTCCAGTAACTGATCCTGGCGGGTATTGCTTTGCTTGAGCTGTTCTTGCATCAGACTCAGCTCGCGCAGGGTGCCGCGGTTTTCAGTCAGCAAGCGTTCGTTGTCGCGGTGCAACTGGGTGATTTCATCCTGGCGTACCAGCGCGCTTTGTTGTGCCTGGCGCAGTTCCATCTGCAGCTGTTGCACCTGGCCTTCGTGGCGACTCATTTCCTGTTCGCGTTGTTCCTTGACCGCATTGCGGTAGTGCTCCAGGGCATCGCGAGTGTGCAGGTGTTTTTCTTCAAGGGAGCGGATCTGCTCGTCCTTGTCCTTCAAGCGCAGTTCGAAATCGGCCAGTGCCTGGTTCATCCCGGCATTGCGGGTCTGCTCCGTTTGCAGCAAGGCGCGGGTTTCTTGCAGGGCCTCGGATTCCTGGGTCAGCGCCAGGCTTTGAAATTCGTATTGCTGGTGCAGTTCGTTGTTGGCCTCTTGCGCTTCGCCGAGCTGGTTATCCAGCGCCTTGCGTTGTTCCTCGTACTGCGTGCGCGCCTGGTCGATGGGCTCTTGCGCCTGCTCCTTGAGTCTTTGTGCGAGCCGCGCCACCAGCGTCATCAGTTCGTCGTCGATCGGTTCTGTCGGCGCTTCGACGGGTTCGACCCTGTCATCGAGCTCCTTGAGGTAGCGATGAATCGTGGTTTTCGAGCCGGTATTGCCCATCTCGATCCGTACGGCATCGATGCTGGGGTTTTCGCCGCGGGCGAGGATCGCCAACCGAGCGGCTTGAACCACCGCTTTATTTACACCGCCGCGTGCCATGAGATCTCCCGGGTTTTGATGATGTGGTACGTACCACGTAAATACACATTGTACCATTCAAATCATAAAGTTAAATGCTGAATGCAACTGACACGGGATATACTGGTATTACCCCGTGTGATACACCCAATACCGGTTTTTGACCCGTCAAAGCGGTATGAATTCAAGAGTTGACCCCATGACAGAGCTGGATCGTTACCTGCAAGCCGCAACGCGTGACAACACCCGGCGTAGCTATCGGGCAGCCATCGAACACTTCGAAGTGACGTGGGGCGGTTTCCTGCCAGCCACCGGCGACAGCGTGGCGCGCTACCTGGTGGCCCATGCCGGGGTGTTGTCGATCAATACGCTGAAACTGCGTTTGTCGGCATTGGCGCAGTGGCACAACAGCCAGGGTTTTGCCGACCCCACCAAGGCGCCAGTGGTTCGCAAGGTGTTCAAGGGTATTCGCGCGCTGCACCCGGCCCAGGAAAAACAAGCCGAACCCTTGCAGCTTCGACACCTGGAACAGGTGGTCAGTTGTCTGGAGCGAGAAGTGCAAGTCGCCAGGGCCGAGGGCGACCGACCGGGGTTGCTGCGGGCCCGGCGCGACATGGCCTTGATCCTGTTGGGCTTCTGGCGCGGCTTTCGCAGTGATGAGTTGTGTCGGCTTCAGGTGGAACACGTGCAGGCCAGCGCCGGTTCCGGCATCAGTCTCTATCTGCCGCGCAGCAAGAGTGATCGCGACAACCTCGGCAAGACCTATCAGACGCCAGCCTTGCAACGCTTGTGTCCGGTGCAGGCTTATATCGACTGGATTGCCGAGGCGGCACTGGTGCGCGGGCCGGTGTTCCGTGGCATCGACCGCTGGGGGCATCTGGGCGAGGAGGGACTGCACGGCAACAGTGTGATTCCGTTATTGCGTCAGGCGTTGGCGCGGGCAGGTATCGCTGGCGAGCTCTATACCAGCCACTCCTTGCGTCGCGGTTTTGCTACCTGGGCGCATCAGAGTGGCTGGGATCTGAAGTCGCTGATGAGCTATGTGGGCTGGAAGGACATGAAGTCGGCCATGCGTTACATCGAAGCCAGTCCGTTCCTCGGCATGGCGCGCATCACGGAAAAGCCGGTGTCACCCTAGGGGGTGTTCTCAATTAGTTTCCCCTCCGCGCCGGGTCTGCTGTTGTGCAGGGCAAGGCGCGAGAAGCGCAGTTTGGTCATTCCAAATCAGCTTCGAGCAACACAGCCCTGCACAACAGCAGGCCCGGCCCTTCGGGTTATGCCTTAAAGCTGGCCATGCTGCGTTGCAGGCCTTGGAAAGGGAACAACCATTCCCAGCGGCCTACGCCTTGCCTGGCCAGCTTTAAGGCACAACGCGGAGGGGAAACTAATTGAGAACACCCCCTAGATACCGTTTTCTTCTATTAATACCGCTGGCTAATAGCGAAAGCCAATCAGCGGCATCAGGTTTGCCAATGAGCCTTCCGTTCGTCGAGTGGGTAAAGTTCTCTCCATCAACTTCTTAACCCCTGACGGAGAGTCAACGATGCCTATCATCAACAGCCAAGTTAAACCGTTCAAAGCTGACGCATTCAAAAATGGCGACTTCGTAAAAGTCTCGGACGCTGACCTGAAAGGCAAGTGGTCTGTGGTGTTCTTCTACCCGGCCGACTTCACCTTCGTCTGCCCGACCGAGCTGGAAGACCTGGCCGACAACTACGACGCGTTCCAGAAGCTGGGCGTCGAGATCTACAGCGTTTCCACCGACACCCATTTTGCCCACGCTGCCTGGCACAACACTTCGCCAGCCATCGGCAAGATTCAGTACACCATGATCGGCGACCCGACCCACGCCATCTCCCGCAACTTCGACGTGCTGATCGAAGACGCTGGCCTGGCTGATCGTGGCACCTTCGTGATCAACCCTGAAGGCCAGATCAAGATCGTTGAACTGAACGACGGCGGTGTAGGCCGTGACGCTTCCGAGCTGCTGCGCAAGATCAAGGCTGCCCAGTACGTCGCCGCTCACCCAGGCCAGGTTTGCCCGGCCAAGTGGAAAGAAGGCGAGGCCACTCTGGCGCCGTCCCTGGACCTGGTCGGCAAGATCTAAGTCTGTGACGCGCTTCATCAGGGCGCACTTGCGCACCTTCTAAGCAAGTTGCACCGCCCAATAAAAACGCCCGGGCGAGATTCGCTCGGGCGTTTTTTTGCCTCAAGAATTCAAGGAAATCGCCCGTATGTTGGACACCAATCTTAAAGCCCAGTTGAAATCGTACCTGGAACGGGTCACCCAACCGATCGAGATCGTTGCTTCTCTCGACGACGGTGCGAAATCCCGGGAAATGCTCGAACTGTTGAAAGACGTTGCCAGTCTTTCCACCCAGATTACCTTGCTCGATAACGGCGATGATGCACGCAAGCCGTCGTTCTCGATCAATCGCCCGGGAGCCGATATCAGCCTGCGTTTCGCCGGCATCCCGATGGGCCACGAATTCACTTCGTTGGTGTTGGCGCTGCTGCAGGTCGGCGGCCACCCGTCCAAGGCCAGTGTCGAAGTGATCGAACAGATCCGCTCGCTCAAGGGCGAGTTCACCTTCGAGACTTACTTCTCGCTGTCCTGCCAGAACTGCCCGGACGTGGTCCAGGCGCTGAACCTGATGGCGGTACTGAACCCGAACGTTCGCCATGTCGCCATCGACGGCGCGCTGTTCCAGGCTGAAGTCGATGAGCGCCAGATCATGGCGGTCCCCAGCATCTACCTCAACGGTGTGAACTTCGGTCAGGGCCGCATGGGCCTGGAAGAAATTCTCGCCAAGATTGACACCAGCGGCATCGAACGCCAGGCCGAGAAAATCAGCGCCAAGGAAACCTTTGATGTGCTGGTGGTCGGCGGTGGCCCGGCCGGTGCTTCGGCGGCGATCTACGCGGCCCGTAAAGGCATCCGTACCGGTGTCGCGGCCGAACGTTTTGGTGGTCAGGTGCTGGACACCATGGCCATCGAGAACTTTATCTCGGTGCAGGAAACCGAAGGGCCGAAACTCGCCGTGGCCCTGGAAGAGCACGTCAAGCAGTACGACGTGGACATCATGAACCTGCAACGCGCAGACAAATTAATCACCGGCAAAGAAGGTGAGTTGCACGAAGTTCACTTCGCCAGCGGCGCGAAGCTCAAGGCCAGGACCGTGATCCTCGCAACCGGCGCACGGTGGCGTGAAATGAACGTGCCGGGCGAGCAGCAATACCGCAACAAAGGCGTTGCGTACTGCCCGCACTGTGACGGCCCGCTGTTCAAGGGCAAGCGCGTGGCGGTGATTGGCGGCGGCAACTCCGGCGTCGAAGCGGCCATCGACCTGGCCGGTATCGTGTCCCACGTCACGCTGCTGGAGTTCGACGTGCAGTTGCGCGCCGATGCGGTATTGCAGCGCAAGTTGCACAGCCTGCCGAACGTTACCGTGATCACCAGTGCGCAAACCACTGAAGTCACCGGCGACGGCCAGAAGGTCAACGGCCTGCGCTACAAGGATCGTCAGAGCGACGAATTGCGCAGTGTGGAGCTGGAAGGGATCTTTGTGCAGATCGGTCTGTTGCCCAACACCGATTGGCTCAAAGGCACCATCGAGTTGTCGCCCCGTGGCGAGATCATCGTCGACGCTCGCGGTGAAACCTCGGTACCGGGCGTGTTCGCCGCCGGCGACGTGACCACTGTGCCGTACAAGCAGATCGTGATTGCGCTGGGTGAGGGTGCCAAGGCTTCGTTGAGCGCCTTCGATCACTTGATCCGGACTTCCGCCCCGGCATAAAGCCTGGTGCTGAAAATAAAAAAAACCATGATTGATCATGGTTTTTTTATGGATCTGAAGATCGCAGCCTGCGGCAGCTCCTACACCGATCTCTGTAGGAGCTGCCGCAGGCTGCGATCTTTTGATTCTGTTTTACAGCGGAGCCGGCTGAATGATCTCGACCCAGTAGGCGTCCGGGTCCTTGATGAACGCCAGGCTCTTCATGCGGCCATCGCTCAGGCGCTTCTGGAAATCGCAGCCCAGTGCTTCAAAGCGCTCGCAGGCGGCGACGATATCCGGTACCGAGATGCAGATGTGGCCGAAACCGCGTGGGTCGGTGTTGCCATTGTGGTAGGCGAACTCCGCATCGTGCTCGGTGCCGTGGTTGTGGGTCAGTTCCAGGATGCCGGGGATCGATTTCATCCACTCGGTGCGCGCGGCGGCGTCGGCCGGGATCTGGTTCTTATCCACCAGCGCCAGGAAATACAGGCTGAACTCGGCTTCCGGGAAGTCGCGTTTTTCCACCAGGGTAAAACCCAGGATGCGTGTGTAGAAGTCCAGGGATCTGGTGATGTCCTTGACCCGCAGCATGGTGTGGTTGAAAACAAACTTCTGCGTGGCGGCGTCCGGTTGGGCGGTGACGCCGGGGAAGGTGTTCAATTCGTGCAGGCTCATGGGCCCTCCGGGAAATATGTGGGCTAACGAATGGCGACAATGATACGCAAGGCTTCGGACATCACCAAACCCAAACAGTCGGCTATTGCCTGACAGGCGGCCTGGGCCCAGACTTTACCGCTTGATCCTTGAGTGCCCATTGCAATGATTCGATTTCGTAACCTGCTGTTCATCCTGCTGAGCGTGTTTTCGCTGGCTGGCGTTGCTCGCGCCGATGCGCCAGTAGTGACCTGGCCGGAAGGTTGGCAAGTCGAAGAAGTGCCTGAATCGGCGTCGGGGGTCAGTCGCCAGCGTGCGGTGAAAAATGATCGGGATGGATCGCCGCTCATGGTGATGGAGTTGACCATGAGCCCGGTGCAAAGCGATCACCAGGTAAACCTCGAGGGCGTATTGCTGGAGATGCGCAAGTCGGTTCAAAAAGACTTCTTTCAGGGCGGGTATCAAAGTGTCTGTACGCGCATTCATTCCACTACCTTGAGTCGATTGGCCGCGCTGGAAACAACCTGCACCATCACGCAAAACGGCCGGCATGTGCTTTCGCAAACATTGGTGGCCGCAGTGGATGCCGATAAGGCCTATGTTCTTTCCTACGCAGGGCAGGCCGAGGCTTATAAGGCGAGCCAGGATGAAATAGACGCAGCCCGTAACAGCTTGAAACTTTAGTCAACGACAGTGCTTTTTCGATGCATGAAGAAAATTTTAGATATCCAAATGGATTAAGCACAAAGTTGGTGGCAGTCAGGTAATTGTGCGGTGTCCGCCCGGGGTTTTAGATGGCCCATGAAAAAGCCCTGCACGAGCAGGGCTTTTTTTGTTGCCGCGAGAGTTAGCCGCGCAGCCAGGAATCAACGGTGGCTGCACCGTACTGTTCTTTCCAGGCTTTCAGGCCGCGGTGGTTGCCGCCCTTGGTTTCAATCAGCTCGCCGGTGTGCGGGTTCTGATAAACCTTGACCACACGGGCACGGCGGGTTTTAGGTGCTGCCTGCTGCAGGCCGGATTTTGCCGGGTTAGGGTCGAGAATGGCGATGATGTCGCGCAGGCTCTTGCCATAGGTTTTCATCAAGCCCTGGAGCTTTTCTTCGAATTCGATTTCTTTCTTGAGCCCGGCATCGTTCTTCAGGGATTCCAACTGCTTGAGCTGTTCTTGAAGGGCCTTTTCGGCTGCACGAAATTCAGCGAGTCTGGACAATATCTTTACTCCAATAGTGTGTTTGGCTGATACCAACCGCAAACAAAGCTATAAGCCAAGAGCCTTGAAGCGACTCGGTGATAGTGGCTCACCTGCCAATTTAGCGCAGGCATGAAAAATTGTAGTAGTTAATTGGCCAAGAGTAAATCCTGTCTTTTTCTTCATGTAACGTCAGTAGTCTTTTGATTCAAAATGGTGCGGCTAATCGTTTGTTTTGGCGATTAAATCTGCGAGTTAATGGTCGCTTAATGCACTAATGAATTCCGCGCCGGGCATGGGTTTGCCGAACAGATAACCTTGCAGGAAGTTGACCTGATGAGCGCTCAGGTAATCACTCTGCTCGCGGGTTTCGACACCTTCGGCCACCAGGGCAAGGTCGAGTTTGACCGCCAGTTCGATGATGCTGTCAAGTAGGTGGCTAGTGAGTGTATCGATGCCGATCATGGCGACAAAACTCTGGTCGATTTTCAGGAAATCGACATTGAACTGCCTTAGGTAGCCAAGGCTCGAGTGGCCCGTGCCAAAGTCGTCGATGGCGATTTTCACGCCCAGTTCGCGGAGTTGCTCGAACAGTTGCAGGGTGATGGCCGTGGGCTCGATCAATTCGCGCTCGGTCAGTTCCAGTACCAGATGGATCGAGCCTGGTTCGAACGCATCGAGAAACTCGCGGCAATCCTTGACCAGTTCCAGGTCCTGGCAATGGCTCGCGGTGATGTTGATGCCAATGTGAAACGGCTTGTTGAAACTGGCCGATAGCGGTGCGAGCAGGGCGGCGGTTTGTCTCATCAGTGAGCGGGTCATCGGTACGATCAGCCCGGAGTGCTCGGCAAACGGAATGAACAGATCCGGACGCACCAGGCCTTCCTTTGGATGTTGCCAGCGCATCAGCACTTCAGCGCCGGACCAGCTTTTGTTGTCGCCCTGCACCACGGGCTGGAAATACGGAATGAACTCTTTAGCTTCCAGTGCCCGCTGCATTTCATAGGTGGGTGACGATGAGCGCTTTTGCAGGAAGTGACTGATTGCCCCGGCAATCACGCCGAAGAAAATCAGCAGGCTGAACAGCGGCGGATATTCGCTTCTCATGTAGCGCCAGGTTTCACCTTCGGGGAAACCGGCTTCCACGGCAAACGCATAGTGCCCGGAGGTCAGGCGACTTTGCGCAACGGGCAACTCAGGCGTAGCGCCGGTATGAAACTTGCCGTCGGCGGACAACCAGTTCGGGCCAACTTGCAGCAACAGCAAGGTCTTGCGGCCGATCAAACGCAGGATATTGCTCAAGTGATAACCATCGAGGGTCGTCAGCGCGCCTTTATTTCCTTCGCTCAGGCGGTACACCAGCAAGGCGGTGTTGGGCGTTACCTGATTGCCGCTCATGAGCCATAAGGCGCCCTGGGTGTAGTCACCGGGGTTGACCGTCTCCTGGTAGTCGCCGAACAGAGAGCTGCAATAGAGGTTGTTGTCCCACACCAGACTGGTGGAACGCACGAAGGGGCGGCGAGTGACCTGCTCGCGCAGGGCCAGTTTGACGTCACTGCAACTTTGCCCCGCCAGCGGCAGCAATTCACGAGCGGCCTGGGCATTGTTGTCGAGCATCAGGTCGAACTGGCGAATCGCTTCTTCGGCGGTTTGCTGGGTGTCTTGTTGGAGCGCACGCCCTGCTTGCATGTAAAGAATGGCGGCCCCCAGCAGCACCGGGAGCAAGCCACTGATCAGGGTGATCGCAATTTTTTTTCTGCGACTGCGGGTTTTGGTTTTCAACGGCATTCGCGAGTCCTGTCACGAAGAAGTAAGGCTCTCAATTGTTGGCGGGGCAAACGCCTCCCATGAAGAGTTCGGGTACGGGCCATGATAGTTGGCCGTTGGCGGTTATGCCGCTCAATGCAAGTCAAGGCTTTCGGCCAGCTTGATAAAGGCCAGCGTCGCGGGTGATGCCTGGCGTCGATCGAGTACCGCCAGGCCGACCTGGCGCAACACGGCCGGCGACAGCGGTTTCTTCACCCAGCGGCGGTCAATCTGATCGGGCAATGAACCTTCGGCAACCACCGTTACCCCGTCGCCACGAGCGACGACATCCAGGGTGCTGATCAACTGCGAGCAGCGATAACGGATGTTGGGCGTCAGTCGGGCCGCTGTGAACAGGCGTGAAACCAGCTCCGAAGAACCGGCCTCGGTCAACACGAACGGGAAATCGCACAGGTTCTTCAGGCTCAAGCTGTCGTGATTCGCCAACGGGTGTCCAGCGGGCAGCAGCGCGACCATCTGGTCCTCAATCAACGGGACCGTGTCGAAACGCTCCTCGGGCAACACCACAAAGCCGATGTCGATCCGTCGTTCCTCCAGCCACTGGAGCACCTGGCGGTCAGGGCCTTCGTCGATATGCACCTCGATGCCGGGATGGGCGGCGCGGTACTGCTGCAGAATCAACGGCAGCAATTTGATCGACGAGGTCGGGCCGAAGGAGCCGATGCGCAGCGTGCCGCGTTTCATGCCCCGCGCATCGGCCGCTTCCTGGCGCAGGGTGTTGGCCAGGCCGAGCATCGCCCGGGCGCGCAGCAACAACTGCTGGCCAATGTCGCTCAGTTCGACCTGGGATTGATGCCGGCGCAACAGTTCGACACCCAACTCCAGTTCCAGGGACTTTAACGCATGGGAAACCGCCGATTGGGAAATA
Source organism: Pseudomonas sp. IT-P4 (assembly GCF_949767755.1). Lineage (NCBI taxonomy): Bacteria > Pseudomonadati > Pseudomonadota > Gammaproteobacteria > Pseudomonadales > Pseudomonadaceae > Pseudomonas > Pseudomonas sp. IT-P4. The sequence goes on from NZ_CATKPX010000015.1 coordinate 144,146, forward strand.
CCCAGGCGATTGGCCGCAGCCGTGAAGCCGTGGAGTTCGGCCACCAGGGAGAAAATCTCCAGCTGAGTGAGGGTCATGAGTGTTTGCTCATTTTACGATGACTGGGTATTAGCCGAATGATACGGCATCTCTTCACTATCCGGTCCTGGAATCCATGACGATCTGTGAGCAAAGCCTGTCAAAACCCTCGGATCGGCCGGTGTATCTGAAACTGGCGGCGGTCACCATGGTGTGGGGTGGCACCTTCGTCGCCGGGCGCTATCTGGCCGTCGGCCTCAGTCCGCTACTGGCGGCCAGCCTGCGGTTTCTGCTGGCCAGCGTGGCGTTGCTGCTGTTTATACGCATGGCGCGGACACCGCTGGTCCGGCCCAGCCCCCGGCAATGGCTGCAATTGCTTTTGCTTGGCTTTTTCGGGATCTTCTTTTACAACCTGTGCTTCTTTTATGGCCTGCATTACATCAGCGCTTCACGGGCGTCCTTGATCGTGGCGCTGAACCCGGCGGTGATCGGCCTGGCTTCCTGGCTGTTGTTCAAGGAGCGCTTGAACCGGGCCAAAGTCGCCGGCATCGCGATCTGCATGACCGGCGCGAGCATGGTGATCGTCAGTCGCGACCCGCAACTACTGGCCGGCGGTGCCGGTGCCTGGCTCGGTGATCTGTTGATTTTCGGCTGTGTCCTTGGCTGGGGTGTCTACTCGCTGTTCTCCAAAGAACTGAATCACAGCCTGGGACCGGTACAAACCGTGACCTGGTCGATCCTGCTGGGCACCGGCATGCTCTGGGTCACCTGCATCGCGCGCGGTGAGGTGAGTGTCGCCGCCATCGCCCAGCTCGGTGCGCAGCAATGGTTGAGCCTTTTGTACCTGGGCGTGCTGGGTTCGGCGCTGGCGTACATCGGCTACTACGACGGCATCCGCAAGATCGGTGCGACCCGTTCCGGGGTGTTCATTGCCTTGAACCCGTTGACGGCGGTGATCCTCGGCGCGCTGCTGCTGGATGAGCCGCTGACGCTGGCCATGTGCCTGGGTGGCGGGTTGATACTGGCGGGGATTTTCCTCTGCAACAAACCCCTTGCGCGGGCATGGAAAAAGGGGATTTGATACAGAAGGCGGACAAATCGATTTACGCTGTGTAGAATCCGGTTACGCATACAATAATAATCGTCTTCTGGCAGCAGAAGCCTCGCCCGCAAGAGCCTTGGGTCGACAATGAAGATATTCGGGTTTCAACTGATCTACGGTGACTTTCTCGCCCGCAGTGTGCGGGGCATCTCCTGTGCGCCACCCACCGGTCTCAGCATTGTTTACAACTAACCTTTGTTAATTGATAAAAAAATGATGAGGCGCCGACCATGGCAGATTTATACGAAAACCCAATGGGCCTGATGGGCTTTGAATTCATCGAGCTCGCATCGCCGACCCCGAACACCCTGGAGCCGATCTTCGAGATCATGGGCTTCACCAAGGTGGCGACCCACCGTTCCAAGGACGTGCACCTGTACCGCCAGGGCGCGATCAACCTGATCCTCAACAACGAACCCCACAGCGTGGCCTCGTACTTCGCGGCCGAGCACGGTCCGTCGGTGTGCGGCATGGCGTTTCGCGTCAAGGATTCGCAAAAAGCCTACAAGCGTGCCCTGGAACTCGGCGCCCAGCCGATCCACATCGAAACCGGCCCGATGGAACTGAACCTGCCGGCGATCAAAGGCATCGGTGGTGCGCCGCTGTACCTGATTGACCGTTTCGGCGAAGGCAGCTCGATCTATGACATCGACTTCGTGTTCATCGAAGGTGTGGACCGCCATCCGGTCGGCGCCGGCCTGAAGATCATCGATCACCTGACCCACAACGTGTATCGCGGTCGCATGGCCTACTGGGCCAACTTCTACGAGAAGCTGTTCAACTTCCGCGAAATCCGCTACTTCGACATCAAGGGCGAGTACACCGGCCTGACCTCCAAGGCCATGACCGCACCCGATGGCATGATCCGCATCCCGCTGAACGAAGAGTCGTCCAAGGGCGCGGGGCAGATCGAAGAGTTCCTGATGCAGTTCAACGGCGAGGGCATCCAGCACGTTGCGTTCCTGTCCGATGACCTGATCAAGACCTGGGACCACCTGAAAAGCATCGGCATGCGCTTCATGACCGCGCCGCCGGAAACTTACTACGAAATGCTCGAAGGCCGTTTGCCGAACCACGGCGAGCCGGTGGGGGAACTGCAGGCGCGAGGCATCTTGCTGGACGGATCGTCCGATTCGGGCGACAAGCGTCTGCTGCTGCAGATCTTCTCGGAAACCCTGATGGGGCCGGTGTTCTTCGAGTTCATCCAGCGCAAGGGCGACGACGGTTTCGGCGAAGGCAACTTCAAAGCGCTGTTCGAATCCATCGAGCGTGACCAGGTGCGTCGTGGTGTTTTGTCCACGGACTAAGCCGATGTAAAAAAACCGGTCGTTGACCGGTTTTTTTTGATCAAAAGATCGCAGCCTTCGGCAGCTCCTACAGGGAATGCAAACCATGTAGGAGCTGCCGAAGGCTGCGATCTTTTGCGTTAAGGCCTGCGCTGGCGTACCAGATGCTTGAACCCTTCGAACACCAGCACCAGCACCGCCATCCAGATCGGGATGTAGGTCAGCCATTCGCCGGCCTTGATGCTCTCTCCCAACAGCAACGCCACACCCAGCAGCAACACCGGTTCGACATAGCTCAACAAACCGAACAGGCTGAACGGCAGCAGGCGACTGGCAATGATATAGACCACCAGTGCCGATGCGCTGATCACGCCGAGCATGGGGATCAACAGCGACAACCATGGGTGCTGTTCAAACACACCAAAACCTTGCGCGCCGCTCTGGACGAACCAGAACGCCACCGGCAGGGTCAATGCCATGTCCAGCCACAAGCCACCGAGGTTGTCCGCCGCCAGCCGTTTGCGCAAGACGAAGTAGGCCGGATAACCCACGCAGACCAGCAAGGTCGCCCAGGAAAACCCACCGACCTGATACACCTCGTTGACCACCCCCAGGCAGGCGAACACCACGGCAACTTTTTGCAGATAGGACAGGCGTTCGCCGTAGGCCAGGCGACCGGTCAAGACCATGGTCAGCGGCAGCAGGAAATAGCCGAGGGATACATCAAGGCTGTAGCCGTTCAACGGCGCCCACATGAATAGCCACAATTGCACGCCGAGCAGGGCCGAGGAGGCGATCAACGCACCCATCAGTTTCGGATTGGCCATGGCGCGCCGAACGATCTCCACCACGCGTTTCCATTCCCCGGACACCACCATGAACACGGTCATGCACGGGACGGTCAGCAGCATGCGCCAACCGAAGATTTCCACGCCGCTCAAGGGGGTGAGCAGCGACGTGTAGTAATACATGACGGCAAACAGCACCGAGGCTGAAACCGATAGAGCGATACCTTTAGACAAGCTGTCCTCGCGTGATTTTGAGTGAGATTTAAACGGGCGCAGAGGATACGTGGTTTTTCAGGCGAATATTGACCGATCAATCAACACGGACCAACTGTGGGAGCGGCGGTGCGACGATTCGACTTGCTCGCGAAAGCGGTGGGTCAAACAACATTGATGTGGCTGACACTCCGCCTTCGCGAGCAAGCCCGCTCCCACATTGGTTTTCTATTTCTTCAGGTACTGCGCGGTGTACGCCCCGACACAAAATGGCTCACATCATTGAACCCCGGTGTCGACGCATGCCCCGGCGTCACCAGCGAATCGATGAACGCCTCGTCCTCGGCCGTGATCTTCACCGCCTGCGCCTTAGTGTAGGCGTCCCATTGCTCCTCCGTGCGCGGCCCGACAATGGCCGAGGTCACGGCGCTGTTGTTCAGCACCCAGGCAATCGCGAACTCGACGATGCCGACGCCACGCTGCCGGGTGTATTGCTGGATCTGCTGGGCGATGTGCAAGGACTCGACTCGCCATTCGGTTTCCAGGATGCGTTTGTCCTGGCGTCCGGCTCGGCTGCTGGCGTCCGGTTTCACATCCGGCGCGTATTTACCGCTGAGCACACCGCGCGCCAACGGGCTGTAGGGCACCACGCCCAGACCGTAGTTGTGCGCCGCCGTGATCTGCTCGGTTTCAGCCTGGCGATTGACGATGTTGTACAGCGGCTGGCTGATCACCGGCCGGTCAACCCCCAGTTTGTCGGCCACGCGGATGACTTCGGCGATGCGCCAGCCACGGTAGTTGGACAGGCCCCAATAGCGGATTTTGCCCTGGCGAATCAAATCGCCGATGGCCGAGATCGTGACTTCCAGCGGCGTATTGTGGTCTTCGCGGTGCAGGTAATAGATGTCGAGGTAGTCGGTGCCCAAGCGCGTCAGGCTGGCATCGATGCCGTTGAACAGGTGCTTGCGACTCAAGCCGCTGCGGTTGGGGACGCCATCCACGGGACCGAAGCCGACCTTGGTGGCCAGCACCCATTCATGGCGGCGGCTGGCGATGGCTTCGCCGACGATTTCTTCGGAACGGCCGTTGGTGTAGACGTCGGCGGTGTCGATGAAGTTGATGTCCTGGTCCCAGGCCTTGTCGATGATTCGCAGGGAATCTTCGGCGCTGGTCTGTTCGCCGAACATCATGGTGCCCAGGGTCAGGGTGGACACCTGCAGACCCGAATGACCCAGCGTGCGGTAGCTCATGAGCAAATCCTTTTACCAGTGGGAAAGGCTCAATCAGATACCAAAATTGTTGGACATGGCAAACGAAAAAGATCGCAGCCTGCGGCAGCTCCTACAGGCTGTATGTCATTGCTGTGTAGGAGCTGCCGCAGGCTGCGATCTTTTGATCTTCGCTGATTAGGCGCGCAAGGTACGGGTCATGCGCAACGCCAGCAGACTGCCGCCGACAATCACACCCGCCAACAGGTACAGCGCCGCATCGGTCGAGCCGGTGCTGTCCTTGACCCAACCCACCAGGTACGGGCTGAGGAAGCCGGCCATTTGCCCCATGGAGTTGATCAGCGCCAGGCCGCCAGCCGCGGCGCCCGCACTGAGCAGGGCGGTCGGCACCGGCCAGAACATCGGCAGGCCGGTGAGGGCGCCCATGGTGGCGATGGTCAGGCCGAGAATCGCGATGGCCGGGTTGGCGGCGAAGTTCACCGCGATCAGCAGCCCCAGCGCGCCCATCAGCATCGGCACCACCAGATGCCAGCGACGTTCCTGGCGCAGGTCCGCCGAACGGCCGACGATCAGCATGAACACCGCGGCCAGCAGGTACGGAATCGCACTGAGCCAGCCGATCACCAGGTTATCGCTGAAGCCCAGGTTCTTGATGATCGACGGCAGCCAGAAGTTGATCGCGTACACGCCACTCTGGATGCAGAAATAGATCAGGCCGAAGGCCCAGATCGCCGGGTTCCTGAACACCGCCAGCAGCGAATCGGTCGTGGTTTTCGGCTTGTTCTCCAGATCTTCGGCGTGGTCGGCTTCCAGTACCGAACGCTCGAACGGGGTCAGCCACTTGGCGTTGGCGTAGCTGTCGCTGAGCAGGAAGTAAGCCAGCGCACCGAGGATGACGGTGGGAATGCCTTGCAGCAGGAACATCCACTGCCAGCCGGCGAGACCGCCTTGGCCTGCGCCGAAGTGATTGAGAATCCAGCCGGAGAACGGGCTGCCGAGCAGGCCGGAGACCGGGATCGCCGACATGAACAGCGCCATGATGCGGCCACGGCGGAAGGTCGGGAACCACTGCGAGAGGTACAACACCACGCCCGGGAAGAACCCGGCTTCGGCCGCGCCGGTGAACAGGCGCAGGGTATAGAACTCGGTCGGCGTGGTGACGAACAGCAGGCAGGTCGACAGGGTGCCCCAGGTGATCATCATCAGCGCAATCCAGCGCCGTGGGCCGAATCTGGTCAACGCCAGGTTGCTTGGCACGCCGCACAGTACATAGCCGATAAAGAAGATGCCGGCGCCGAGGCCGTACACGGTTTCGCTGAACTTCAGCGCATCGAGCATCTGCAGTTTGGCAAATCCAACGTTTACCCGGTCGAGGTAGTTGAACAGGTAGCAGATGAAAATGAAGGGGATCAAGCGCAGGGTAATGCGCTTGTAGACGGCATTTTTGTCGTCAGCGATGGCGTCGGACGCTACGGCGCTCTGGGTCATGGCGGCTCTCTCTTTATTATGATTTTTTGCGATGCAAAGGGTAACGTTGATCGCCCAGAGAGTCTCGACCACCCCCAGGGTGGCTGTCTTTGTGCCTGAGCACAGGGTTTGCAACCAAGGCCTGTGCGGGTGAACAACCCGTTCCATCACTGTCTTCAAGGATCACTTGCATGTTTGAACTCGATCACGACCTGGCCCAGGACATCGTCGACCGGGCGATGGCTATCCTGCCGTACAACGTCAACGTCATGGACAGCCAGGGCTTGATCCTGGGCAGCGGCGAGCCGGATCGGGTCAACACCCGGCATGAAGGCGCGCAACTGGTTTTGGCCAATGGCCGGGTGGTGGAGATCGATGCGCAGACAGCGATTCATCTCAAGGGCGTGCAGCCGGGCATCAACCTGCCGCTGATGCTGGACCAGCGTCTGATCGGTGTATTGGGCATCACCGGCGAACCCGAGCAACTGCGCACCTACGCCGAACTGGTGCGCATGACCGCCGAGATGCTGGTGGGCCAGCGCAACCAGCAGGCCGAGCAACAATGGCGGCGCCAGCGCTGCGATGATCTGCTGGCGTTGTTGCTCAGCGAAGCCGGGGATGCGCCGCGACTGGTCGATGAAGCGCAGCAGTTGGGCCTCAAGCCCCAAATGACCCGGGTGCCGTACCTGTTCGAACTGGGACTTGAGCACGCGCCAGGGCAAACCGTCGAGGCCCTCAGCGCCTGGTTGACCAGCCGCCACCCCGACAGTTGGTGCGTGAGCTCGGCCAAGACCTCGTTGCTCTGGTGCCGGCCGGCAAGCCAGACGGTGGAGAACGAGCGCTTGCTGGACAAGCTCGACGGCCTGGGCTGGAACATCCTGCGCATTGCCGTGGGCGGGCAGGCCGATGGCCTTTCGGGCTTGCGGCGCTGCTATCGCCGGGTCGGTGACTTGCTGGCCTACGGGCGCGAGGTGTTGCCGCGCTCGCGATTGCTGACGCTCAACCGCTATCGGCTGCCGGTGATGCTCTGGCGCCACCGCAACGACGACGCCCTCGACGAACTGCTCAATCCGCTGCGCAAGGTCATTGCCAAGGACAACAACGGCCAGTTGCTGGCAACCCTGCGCAGCTGGTGTGAACACGACGGCCAGAGCCAGGCCTGCGCCGATGCACTGGGCATTCACCGCAACAGCCTGCGCTACCGCATGGAGCGGATTGCCGAGCTGAGCGGAGTTGATCCACTAAGATTGGACGGCATGCTGGCGTTGTATCTGGGGGTGCAACTGTTGCCCGAGCCAGACACGAACCCCTGAACCATACACATTCCCTGTGGGAGCGAGCTTGCTCGCGATAGCGGTGTGTCAGTCCGCATTGATGTCGCTGGCACGCCGTCTTCGCGAGCAAGCCCGCTCCCACAGGTATCGCGTCTGCCACGGGCTTTGTGGAAATGAACAATAATCCTCAACACCGCTTGTGCAGCGGCCCGGCGTTATTGTTCATGGCGGCTGGCAGCATGTGGGCATTGGAACTGGAGAATTCCCATGAAAATCGTGATCGCCCCCGATTCGTTCAAGGACAGCCTCAGCGCCCAAGGCGTGGCCGATGCCATTGCATTGGGATTGGCCCAGGTCTGGCCTGATGCGCAACTGATCAAATGCCCGATGGCCGACGGCGGGGAAGGGACTGTCGAGTCGATCCTGGCGGCGTGCGATGGCGAACTGCGCCGCAATGAGGTGCGCGGGCCTTTAGGGGCTACGGTGAATGCCGCTTGGGGCTGGTTGCCCGATAGCCACACCGCGATTATCGAAATGGCCGAAGCCAGCGGGTTGCAGTTGGTCCCTCTGGCTCAGCGTGATGCATGCATCAGCAGCACCTTCGGGACCGGGCAATTGATCCGCGCCGCGCTGGATGCCGGTGCGCAACGGGTGATCCTGGCGATTGGCGGCAGTGCGACCAACGATGGTGGCGCCGGTGCAATGCAGGCGTTGGGCGTGAAATTGTTGGATGCCCAAAACCAATCCCTGCCGCCGGGCGGTTTGGCGTTGGCGCAATTGGCACGCATCGACCTCAGCAACATCGACCCGCGTTTGGCCGATGTGCGTTTCGACATTGCCGCAGATGTGAATAATCCACTGTGTGGGCCACACGGCGCCTCGGCGATTTTCGGTCCGCAAAAAGGTGCGTCGCCCGAGCAGGTCGAGCAATTGGATCGTGCCCTTGGACACTTTGCCGAACACTGCGCCAACGTGTTGGAAAAAGACGTGCGCGACGAGCCGGGCAGTGGCGCGGCGGGCGGTTTGGGGTTTGGGGCGAAGGCGTTTTTGGGGGCGCAATTCAAGGCCGGTGTCAAGGTGGTGGCCGAGCTGGTAGGCCTGGCTGATGCGGTAAAAAACGCCGATCTGGTGATCACCGGCGAGGGGCGTTTCGACGCACAAACCTTGCGCGGCAAGACGCCGTTTGGTGTGGCGCGCATTGCCCGGCAGCAGGGTGTGCCGGTCATCGTTATTGCCGGTACGCTGGGCGAGGGTTATCAGGCGTTGTACGAACATGGCATCGACGCCGCGTTCGCTTTGGCGAGCGGGCCGATGACGCTGGAGCAGGCCTGTGCCCAGGCGCCGCGTTTGCTGCAAGAGCGCGCGAGCGATGTGGCGCGGGTTTGGCGGGTGGCTGTTCGCCGTTAAAGCAAAAGATCGCAGCCTTCGGCAGCTCCTACATTTGAATTGCGATTCCCTGTAGGAGCTGCCGAAGGCTGCGATCTTTTGATCCTATGTACCTACCCCCGTGGATCAATCTGATCCAGCACCCGGTTCGCCGTGATCTCCGCCAGCATCACGCTGTTGGAAATCCCCAGCAGGGCATTGCGCGATCCACCGTCCAGATGATCCACCAACTGGTGGACCATCACGTCGACTGACGCCAGCGTTTCCACCAGATACACCATCAGGGTTTCGGGCGTGGCTTCTGGGTTCACGGTGAATGGTGAACAGTGAACCGGGAGTACGCGGCGTGGCTTTGATGTCGGCAATCGAGGGGAAGTGAAAGGCGAGGGCACGTTCGGCGGCCTCGTTGAGTTTTTTTGAATCGGGTTCATAGGGGGATGTCGGATCGGTGTCCGGCGGGTTTGGAGTTACTTTGAACATATGCTGAGTTGTCCTAATGATGTGCCAACCCTCCGGCTGCTAAACGAAGAGGGTGGCAACTGCACGCAGGTTAGCAGACCGGAAACTCAGCAATCCGGCGCGCTCGAGAGCGCCCTGCGTACAGCTACCATCAAGCACAGGCAACAAAAAGACCTGCATGACAGATGCACGCACAACTGAGTTAACACAGGCTGCTAAACCCGATCACTGACAATCAGTGACGCGAATCAAGTTACCGATGGCCCCCCAGGCGCACAAGCCGGCGGATTCTGGCGTACCCGTAGGCAATGGCGCAAGGTCTTGTAGCTTGCATGAAGTAACCTTAAACACCTTTAAACAGGCGCCCGTGGCTGGCTTGTTTCGCGATTTGAGATAGGGTTGAGGCAAGGAATACGCGCCACAGGAGAACGCCATGCGCTACTCAGCCTTGACCCAACGAATCGCCGGTGACGGAGCGGCGGCCTGGCAGATTCACGATCGAGCGCTGGCGCTGCGCGAGCAGGGTGTCGATGTCTTGCTGCTGTCGATCGGCGACCCGGATTTCGACACCCCACAACCCATCGTCCAGGCCGCGATTGGCAGTTTGCTGGCCGGCGACACGCATTACCCGGCGGTGCGCGGCAGCCAGGGCTTGCGCGACAGCATCGCCCGGCATCATCGCCAGCGCAGCGGCCAGGCAGTGGATGCGAGGCACGTGATCGTCTTCCCCGGGGCGCAGTGCGCGGTGTATTCGGTGGTGCAATGCCTGCTCGATCCGGGGGACGAAGTGCTTGTCGCCGAACCGATGTACGTGACCTACGAAGGCGTGTTCGGCGCCTGCGGGGCGAAAGTGGTGCCGGTACCGGTGCGTTCGCAGAACGGCTTTCGAGTCGATCCGGCGGATGTCGCGGCACTGATCACGCCGAACACCCGCGCGATGTTGCTCAACAGCCCGAACAACCCCTCCGGCGCCAACCTGCCGCTGACGACCTGGAAAGCACTGGCCGAATTGTGCATTCGCCATGACCTGTGGTTGATCAGCGACGAGGTCTACAGCGAACTGCTGTTCGAGGGCGAACACATCAGCCCCGCGAGCTTGCCGGGCATGGCCGAACGCACGGCGACGATCAATAGCCTGTCGAAGTCCCACGCCATGAGTGGCTGGCGGGTGGGGTGGGTGATCGGGCCGCAAACGCTGTGTGAACATTTGGTGAATCTGTCGTTGTGCATGCTGTTCGGCATTCCGGATTTCATCCAGAACGCCGCGCAGTTGGCGCTGGATGAAAACCTGCCGCACGTGGCGCTGATGCGTGAGGAGTATCGCCAGCGTCGCGACCTGGTGTGCGCCAGCCTGGATCTGTGCCCTGGCATCCGGGCGATTCGCCCCGATGGCGGGATGTTCGTGATGGTCGACGTGCGTCAGACCGGGTTGTCGGCCCAGCATTTTGCCGAGCGATTGCTGGACGGCTATGGCGTGTCGGTGCTGGCCGGCGAAGCCTTCGGGCCGAGTGCGGCGGGGCATATTCGCCTCGGCCTGGTGGTGGACCGACTGAAGCTGGCGGACGCCTGCCGACGTATTTCCTTGTGTGTGACGGACTTGCTCGAGGGGCGGCGAGCCTGAGTTTTTCGGCACGGTCTTGAGGTCTTCTTCGCCGTCTTGAACCCTGCGCCCCCCCATCCTTCCAGCGCGGGGAGTCGGCCCCCACCTGTCAACTTTGACAGTATCGCTTTTTTTTCCATGAGCGTTTAATCCGCCCAAGGTCAGTTTGGCTTGCTGCGCTGAATCATTTTTTGGCTTGCCCGCACGCCCACGCTGTTGACCGACGGATCAGCCGTAGCGCTGCCTATGGCTCAAATGGCGTGACAGGAGGGTAAGAGCATGTCGATCGATCAGGACATCCGGGCGCAACAGGAAGCGAACAGCGCCTATCTGAAAATGCGTTCCGAGTATCGGGCAAAGCTTGCCGACATGGAGTTGATTATTGACCCGGACGCTTATGCGAACCCCGCAACCAAGCTCCTCCATGGGCCAAAACTCAAGGACAATAAAGGGCTCAAAGTCAAAGTCCCGGAGTGGGCTAACAAGGCGCCATTCGCTGGCATGCAAGAAACAGTTTTACTGCAGATTGACCCTGGTACAGGCACCTATATCACAGCGGCATCTCATGTATTCACGATGCCAATCGATGGTGGCACCTACCCCGAGATCTTTCCATTTGAAATGCTCATCCCGACCAATTCCCTGCCGGATGACGCGACGTGCCATCTGCGCTATCAGCTGATCGATTTTGCGGGGGACGAATTTGACTCCTTGGTCACCACGGTCATTTGCGATCGGCTGCCGCCTTACAAACATGATGCACCGAAGGCGCCGGTATTTGCCGGGGACTACTTGGACGATACGTCGCTGCCGGCCGGTGGCAAGTTGTCCATGACTATCCCTGGCTACGCGGATTGGCAAGCCACTGATCAAATTGCCGTGTATCTGGTTGATGAAGACAACATCCCGGACGACCCTACGGCTACCCCCCCGATTTATACGGGACCGGCGCCCGCACCGGGCATTAGCGACAGTACCGTCGATATTGACGCGGACAAGATCCGCGCGTTTGGTGATGCCAAAGCGTTGGTGACCTATGCCTTGCGCGATGAAGCGTTCAATGACAGCCCGCCGGCGCTTTACAAAAAAGTCGGCCTCACGTTCGGTCCGTTGCCCATCAATCTGTTCGAGCCGCGTGTGCCGCAAGCCAACCCCGGCCCCTTGAACATGCAGCATGTTGCTGACGGCGTGAGTGTATGGATCCTCAGGCATACCAACTACAAAAGCGGGGACTCCATTCGCTTGCAGTGGGGGGGGAAGGTGCTGGCTGACCACGCGCTGGGCAGCAATCCGCCCGCCGATATTGAAATACAAGTGTTGCCCAAAAGACTGATGCTTGAAGACTATGGACGGACGACGACCGGGGTGAAATCAACGCCGGTGAGCTACCACGTGGTTCGCCAGGGACGCTTGTTCGGTCCAGTGAGTGATGACTTTGACGTCAACTTCGAGGTGGCTGTGCCATGGCCCGATCCCTGGCCGCCGGTAGACTGGCCCAACCCGATCCACCCTGGCCTGCTCAAGGGTGACGTCAAGAACTTCGATGGAACCCGGACCAATGAACTGATCCGGGCCGACAAGGACAAGGACGCCACCTTCCACTTCGAATGGTACAGCGAGGCGGTGAATGGCCACGTCATCGACTTTTACTGGAACGGCGAGCGTGTGGTCGAGGCGCAGGTTACCTTTGACGATTCCGACCCGGAACATGTACCGGGCGGTCCTTTCGAGGTCGCCATTCCGTGGTCGTACATCAAGAAAGGCGGCAATGGTAATTCGGTGCCCGTCTACTACCGGGTGAGCGCTGCGGGCCTGGTGAACGATCTGCACTCGCCAACAACGGATGTCGTGGTCAATGCGATTGCCGTAGAGCTACCCCCTGCGAGTTTCCCCACCATTCCCGATCCCGATGGCTTCCCGCGTTGTGACGCTCTGGAGAACGATGGGTCTCTCAAGGCCGATATACCGGACCTGACCGGTGTGCTTGAGGTTGGGGACAAGATCAGTGTCGTCGTCACACCCATGAGAGGCAACCTGGGAACCCCCGAGGACCCGATCGTCGGTGCGGAGTTCGAGGCTGACTTTACGCTCGATACCACCGCGTTCCCGGTGACGGGATTCACGTTTCTGGTGCAGCCGTACGATATACATATCCTGCCGCTTTACGACGAAAACCCAACAAATCGTATAGGTCGCCTGAAGATTCAGTATTTCTTCGATGACAGCACTGAAGTCATTGAATCGGAGCCGTGGATTGTTCGTACAGCGTTCAGCACGCCGACGGGTTCATGTCCGATCCCGCGCCCTTAGCTTGATTATGCCGGGTCGGTAAGGACTGCTTCGGTTCGTATGGACCCGGATCAGGGTGACGGTTCATTCACGGCAAACGGCGCGTTTATCAGGGCAAAGCGCTTTGAGGATTAATCCTACATACCCGATGGGGAGATTTACTTAGCATCGCCGTCCCTAAATTGCCCGACCCGGTTCAACGGCACCCCGTCGGCGCGCATTGACAGTCCGTTTGTATTCAGGAGCGACCCTATGCGGCTCATTCACTCATTTCCCGTCACACCGCTTGCCTACTGGCTCAAAATGGCTACGTTGACGCCGTTGTTCTTGGTGGCTCCAAGCGCGTTGGCGGACTTGATTGATGGTCGGAGCAAAACCATCGACGGCTCTGTTCCGGCTGAAGAGTATCGACTGATCAATGCGGCCAGCCTGACGGCGAATGGCGCCACCACCCTGGAAATTAACGCGCAAACCGGTTCGAAAGTGACGCTCAACGGCACGGCGGTCAATGCAACGGGTGCCGCCAATGGTGTTCGCCTATCCGCGAGCGAGGCGACCATTGCCAACAAAAGCAGAGTGGTCAGCGCCAATACCGGGCTGAGTCTGATACGTACTGTAACGTCAGCCTCGAGTGCGACGGTCAGCGACAGTGAAATCATCGGTGGTAACCGTGGCGCCACTGTCAGCGCCGAGAGCCAACTGACACTGCAATCCGGCGCACGCGTCATCGGTACCAATGCCAGTAGCATCGGCATCGAGGCGTTTGGCAGCAGAATATCCGCCACCGACAGCACCATCATGGGTGGGCAAAACGGGGTCAGGCTGTTCAGCAATGATTCAATTACCGACGATGCGCTGGTTTTGAACAACAGCCATGTCGAAGGTGTCAGTGGCTCGGCGATTGTTATTCAAAGCGCAAACCAGACCAACAGTGAGCAGGTCAATATTGAAGTCAACAATGGCTCCACGCTCAAAGGTGGTAACGGCATTTTACTGGAAGTGCTCAATGGCGCGGCGGCCAACTTCGCGGTCAACAACAGCCACCTCGTCGGCGATATTGTTGTGGCCGATGGCAGCAGCGCCGAGGTGCTGCTGGATCGCGCCGCAACCTTGACCGGGCGTCTGGAAAACGTTGAGAACCTGACCGTCAACAACGATGCACGCTGGGTGATGGTCGGTGACGGCAGTGTCGAAAACCTTTCGCTCAATGGAGGTGGCGTCCAGTTCGGCAACCCGGGGCAGTATTTCAATCTTTCCGTGGAAACCCTGTCGGGTACGGGGGGGACGTTCTATATGCACAACGATTTCACCACCGGGCAGGTGGATACCCTGACCGTATCTGGCAATGCCACTGGCAACCACCTTGTCGCCCTCGACAGCCAGGGCACCGAACCGGTAGGGGCAGGCTCCAAGGCCGTGGTGCATATCGGCTCGGGTGACGCCACATTCGCCATGGCCGGTGGTGCCGTGGACCTCGGGGCGTTTTCCTACGATCTGATCAAACAAGGCGACAACGACTGGGTTCTGGACACGGCCACTCGGGTGATCAGCCCCGGTACACAGTCGGTCATGGCGCTGTTCAACGCGGCCCCGACGGTCTGGTACGGCGAACTCAGCACATTGCGCACCCGCATGGGCGAGGTGCGTATGGATCAGGGCAAGGCCGGTGGCTGGATGCGTGCCTACGGCAACAAATACAACGTGAGCGACAGTGCCGGCGTGGCCTATAAACAAACCCAGCAAGGCATTTCGTTCGGTGCCGATGCGCCGCTGCCGATGGGCGATGGGCAATGGCTGATCGGCGTGCTGGGCGGTTACAGCCAGTCCGATCTGGACATGAGCCGTGGCACCACCGGTGAAGTCGACAGCTACTACCTGGGCGCCTACACCACCTGGCTGGATGCGCAGAGCGGTTATTACTTCGACGGTGTCGTCAAATACAACCGATTCCAGAACGAATCCGACGTTCAACTCAGCGACGGCAAGAAAACCAAGGGCAATTACGACACTGACGGCATCGGTGCGTCGCTGGAGTTTGGGCGAAACATCAAGTTGGCGGATGACTACTTTGTCGAGCCTTACGCTCAACTGTCCGGTGTGATGATCGATGGCGCCGATTACGACCTGGACAACGGCCTGGCCGCCAAAGGTGATCGTGTGCATTCCTTACTGGGTAAAGTCGGTACCACGGTGGGTCGCAACTTTGCCTGGGCGCAAGGCAAAACGGTCCAGCCGTACCTGCGTGCCGCGTACGTACACGAGTTTGCCAAGAACAGCGATGTCGAGGTCAATGACAACCGTTTCAGTTCCGACTTGTCGGGCTCTCGCGGCGAGTTTGGCGCGGGCGTGGCCGTGGCGATGACGGACAAGGTTTCCATGCACGTCGATCTCGATTACAGCAACGGCGACAAGCTAGAGCAACCTTGGGGCTTCAACGTGGGTGCGCGCTATAGCTGGTAAACATTTGGCTTGATCTCGACCCGTCTGTAGGCCAATGCACTACCGGTTCAATGTTCTTTTCATGAGGCAAAGAAGCGAAACCTCTCGGGTTTTTGCTTCTTTGTTTTTTTCGAGGAGTTTTGTTCATGGTCAAGTCCAGAAGTGCCGGTGTTTCCCCCATTCCGGAAATGCCGCCGCCAGAGATCAACGGGCTGCTGCCGGAGGTACCGGGTGGTGAAACCAATCTGTTGCCGGAAGCATTGACCCATACCGATCTGAAAGTCTGGTTTACCGTGCCGTTGAACTCCCATCCCGAGGTGGCGGAGGAAACCGTCAAACTGTTCGTTGACGGTAGCCAGGATGCCTTGGTGACTCGTCGGTGGAACCAGCCGATCGAAGACTCGGATCGCTACCTCGAAGTGCCCCAGGCCTGGCTACGCAATAACGATGGGGAACACCTGTTCCATTACAGGGTAACGATTTTCAACGGTTCGTCAGCGGATTCATTCGATCTGCCGATGACACTTGATACGCAGCCTCCCTTGCTGGTAACCGGCAGCACATTGAATTTTCCCTCTGAAGTCCTGCCCCCCAACCCACTCACCGCCCGATACCTTGAGCAAAATAATGATGAGGTAAAGGCGGGCCTGCCAGATTACACATCACCCCGTCCTTGGGATCGCATCACCTGGTATTGGGGCTTAACCCCGAACACTCAGGAGCAGGGTGGCGTCATTGAACTTGACGACACGAACTTTTCTGAACCGTTGTTCATCACGATTGCAGGCCAGTTGATCCGGGATCGAGGGGATGGCTTTCGGTATGTGTGGTATCAGGTGCAGGACCGCGCGGGCAACCAGAGCTATCGGTCCGATGTGGTTGAACTGGACGTTGCCGCGACCCCGATACCCCGTAATTTGCCTTGGCCTGCCATTGAAAGGGCTGCGGGAAGTGGCGAGCTGCAAACGCTCGATCCGTTGCTGGCCTCGACCGGAGGCGTGGTGGAAGTGCCGAACGATGCAGTGATCTATCCCGGAGAGGGCATACGCGTGCAATGGGGTGAACCCGGGGAGTTGGGCCATTGGATTGCTGATCAAGCCATCACGCCCGGGCAACTGCGGTTTTCGATTCCAATGAAATCAGTGGCGGCCTATATCGGTAAAGCACTGTGGGTGAGTTACGGCGTCATGGATGACGCTGGCAAAGAGTGGCCGTCGATGCGTCGCAAGTTGCAGGTAGTAAACCTGAGTGGGCTGCCTACGGTTCAATGCAACGGCCTGAGCGGGGGCAGTTTGAGTTTAAGAACGGTAGCGGCCACGGGCGCGATATTGAAGCTAAACAAATGGCCATTGATGACGACCGATCAGTGGATCTTGCTCACCATGACAGGTGTTGGCTCCGGAGGGCAGGACTCTGTCTTCGAGGTGATCAGGAAGCGTGCACTCACGGATCAGGAAGTCATCGGCGGTATTGGTGGGCAAAACAATGTCACCGTCGACAAGGCATTTTTGAACACGTTGCGCCGCAACGCACCCCTCACGGGAAAGGTGTATGTGAGTTTTGATGGCGGAAGAACCTGGCCACCCACTGCTGCGCCCAATTTCCCACTCTTGCAGTTGACCCTGATTGACTGATAGGGGCAATGTGGCCCGGCCCTTATGCCAAGGGCCGGTTGATGTTATTGATACGTTATCGTGAAAAACAACGCGCCCTTGGCGTCGCCGGGCATAACATCCCGGCTGGCGTCTGTCTGGTAATAACGCGCGGTGAAATCCAGAACGGTGTCACCGCTGGTGATCCGTTGCAGTGGAACTTCGGTGCTGAGGGCCACGGGTGTCATACCGTCGCCTTTGAGTATTTGAATGCCAATCCCTTTGGCGGTGGAGTCCGTCGTCAGGCTGAACACTCCAGGAATCGCCGGGGTAACGGGCATTGACCCACCGGCTCCATCGAGGTGAATCGTGGCCGTGGCGATGTTGATGTTAAGGTCGTCCGCAATGCATGAACTTAACGTGATATTGAACGGCACCGCTGCGGTGACATACCCAGGGCCGGTGAAGTCGTCTTTATTCCAATCGCCAAGCGGTACCGGATCGGCGCTGACCTTGCTGCTGCCACAGTGTGCCTGGGTCACGGTGCCCGTCAGGCCAACGCCAAAGGCCTTGCCTGGAATACCGGTAAACGTGCCACTGAACAATTCACGGCCATCCAAAGTTTGCGGACCCGGCGCGATATCGGCAGTTTTTATCAGCGTGATATAGCTCTCCAGTCGGGTGAAGCTCAGGAGTGTCGATCCCATTGCTTTTTCGTGGTGCGCTGTGAAGGCACCGTACCGTCACCAAAGTCGGGGTTGAAAGCGTTTTGTGCAAAACCATCGAATGGAAATCCCAGTGTGAACTGGACGCCAACCCCTGGGATGTTGGTGCTCAAGATGGCCTGCGGGGACTGGCGCATGCTTGCCCCGCGAAGCAAGCCTGGGTGAAAAGGGGTGGTGGCCAGGATGTTGGACGCCAGCCGCACGCTGCCATCGTTGTCGCACTCGATAAACGATGACTCGTTGTTGCTCGTGGCCACGAACTGCCGGGCTCTGCCAATGGTGGTTCCCACTGCGGCGTCTCGGGGAACGTAGACGTTTCCCACATGGTGGGTAAAGCTCAAGGGGCCTGGCGAGGTGCAGGTATTGCTTGCAGCCATGACTGGCAGGGTGTGGCAACCTGCGGCCAAGGCGAGAACGGTGGTCAACCGTCGCGTTGAACATTTCATGATGTTTTCCAGAGTTGACGCAGGGAGCCTGGAGAACTTCAGGTTCCCTGACGCATGAAGGGGTTCCCGGCTCAGGCACAGGTCAGTGATTGCAGTCGATAACCTTCGGCTTGTTCCATCTGATGCGGGTCGATATCCAACCGGCATTGCGGCTCGCTCTGTTCTCCCCAATGCACATCCACAACCTGAGGCTCGGCGCTAGTCGAGAACATGACCTGCCCTGCCTGACCGACGATGCCTATCACATTGCCTTCGCGATCTCGCAACTGAGCGCCAAACGGCAGCAGTTGATCTGTAGCCGTGCGAGCAGTGATCACAAGGCGCGTAACCGCGCGGGCGGGAAACGTGGCCTTGACCACAGCCCCACGCCTCGGAACGACCTGTGCCGTGCCGTTATCGATTTCCACTTCCGGGCCCAGTTGATCGGTTTGCAGTTCCAGGTGATTGATGCGATAAGGCCGCAGGTACGGCGCCAGGGCATACCCCTTTTCATTGGTCTTGACCCCGATGGCATTGCGCACGCCGACACCGGCGATATTCGGTACATGAACCAGCGCTGCGGTTTCGCCCAGGTAAGGCCCGGTCTCGATACCGTCTCCATGCACCAAGACAGCGCCACTGGCATTGAGAGAAATATTGCGGTAGTCATTACCTTCGGTTATCCCTGCGCCGACGCTACCGAAAGCCGCCTGATAACCCAGGGAAAGTGCCGCTGATTGTTGACGGCCACCATCGTTACTGAGCGAGGCTTGGTAGCTGAGTCGGTTCTGATCGGCATTGCCGCTCAGGCTGGCTCGCTGGCTGTATCGGTCGCCGCTTTTCTGGGCATCAAACGTTGCGTTGACCGGGCGGCCAAAGTCCAGGGGCATGGTGATACTCAGGCCGAACTGCCGATCATTGCCGCGGATGTCATTCAGCGACTGTGAGGCAAACACGTTGTAGCCGACACCCCGGTGGTAGGTACTCACGTTGAATTGGAACTGGCGCTGCACCTCGGCACTCTGCCAATAATCCTGGTGTGACATGGTCAGGCTCAACGAGCTTCGCAGACCGAGGTTCTGATAGATCGACGCCTCCAGCCTGCTGCGGCGACTGCCGTGCCAACGGGAGTCGTAGCTGCGTTGTCGCACGGCCTCGTCGAAATCGCGGTAGCCTTCGGTCGAATAGCGATACCCGGCAAAGCGCAAGTTGGTATTGGAGGCAAACGACTTACCGTATTTCAGCGCATAACTCATGCCCTGGGCACTGTGCGAGTCCGTCGTTGCAATGTCTGCGCTGGAATGGGTGATATCCGCCGCCAAGGCGCCGAAGACTCCCAGATCCCGTGCGACGCCAAAATTCGCAGCCTGATAGAAGTCGCTGCCCATCAGGCCGCCATACAGCGTGGAGTTCCACATCGTGCCCATCGCCAGCGTACCCTGCCAAAGCATCGGCTGTTCAAGGTCGCCGGCACCGTTGTATTGACCCAAGGCACTGCTATAGCGCCATGTGCCCTCGCGCAGCAAATTGCTCAGAGTCGCAAAGGATTGGGTAAAACGCCTGACTTGGCCGTCTGCCTCGGTCAGGACGATTTCTAATTCACCGCTGCCGCCATTGGTGCTCAGGTCGTCTATTTCATACGGACCGGCGCTGACGTACGTCGAGTAGATCGGATAACCATTTTGCAGAATCTCAAGCTTGGCGCGGGTTTGCGCGATACCACGGATAATCGGGGCATACCCTTGCAGGGCATCCGGGAGCATGCCCACATCGGAGGCGATCAGCGCACCTTTGATCGGCAGGCTGGTGAATACATCGCCGCCGGTGAACGTTTCGCCCAGGGTGAGGTTGGCACGGGTGCCGGGCAGGTCACGTTGTGCGTAGGTGTAGGCTCGAGCCCATTCTCGTTTGCCGTACTCGTTCTGGCGCAGTGACTGATTGCTGCGCAAGCGCCAAGGGCCAAGATTGATACCTGCGTTGAGGTAGAGATCATCGCTGTTCTGGTGACCTCGATAGCGGCTGGTTCCTTGTTGCGCGGACGCCTGATAACTCAAGAAGGCGGCATTGATGCCGTGGTCCCAACGATCCGGATCGACGTGGCCCTGCGCATCGCGACGCATGGCGATTTGAGGAATTGACAGCGACAGCAACAGTTTACTGGCGTCGAAGTCAATCTCGCTACCTGGTATCAACGCCAACAGATTGACGCAGGAGCCTTGTAGCAAGCCGGGCTCCGCAAGGCTATCGAGCCGTACGCCCATCTGACCTAACAGCTCGGCCGAGAGGCAAGGCAGCAGGCGATCACCTGTGGGGCTTGCCACAAATTCGATTTCATACTGGCCGAAGTGGACCTGATTGACTTGAATATCGACCCAGTATCGTCCCGGACCCAAGTCGTGATGGTTGACCAACGCATTGAGGGCTTGTACCCCGGCGTCGCTGGCATGATCGGGGCTCTGACGCATGAAACTGGATTGAAAAGAGGGGGGGGCGGACGCCAGCGCGGGTTTTGCGTCCAGCATGCAGGCACTGCCCGTGCCGGCGACAAGCAAATGCAAAAAGCAGAGTCGGTTAGTCGAGCGCCGGCGCTCATGTAGAAGGGGCATGATCATATTCCGGACCGTAAACGCAAAGGGCACTGGTTCAAGGGGTCATCTTGATCGGCAGGGTCAACGGTGCGGTATAACCGCCGTAATCGTTGATGGCCGAAAATTCCACCTGCAAGCCTTGCGCGGGTTGTACGCCTTTGAGTGCGTAGGACCGGCTGGACATCGGCTCGACCATTTCGGCGTTTTCAACGACCTGTTTCTTGTCCTGGCCAACCACGTCTATGCGAATGAACGACACATGAAAGGGGGTCGGGTTGTTCACCTCCAGATGGGGTTTGCCATTGACTTGCCTGACGGACCATTGCAAATCCTTCAATCGGCTGGCCGGGCTATCCTTGAGTTGGCTTGGGCGGTAGAACAATTTGATTCGAGTGCGCAGGGCAATGTTCAGGACGTTGGCATCATTGGCATTGGCCTCGGGTATCTCCTGGACGTTGAAGTAGAACAACGACTCCCGATCCGTGGGCAGGTCATTGGGCAAGCCATTGATCTGGACTTGTTGCTCCTTGCCCGGGTTGAGCCGGAACAGTGGGGGCGTGGGGATGAAAGGCACTGCCGTGGTCGCATCGTCGGCGGCCGTATTGACCCAGGTTTGTACGGCGAACGTCCGATCGCTGGGGTTGGTGACAATCAGCGAAGTACTACGCTTGTCGCTATCGAACACCACGCGCGTGCCGCTGAGCGTCAATGCCGCCTGGCTGGTGGGGATGAATGAAGCGAGCATGAGTGCGGTCATGCTGGCGCCAAAGACTGGCCGAACATTGGCCGCCCGTTTGATCAAGCCGAACATAGGTCACTACCTTTGATCCAGGCAGGAAACCCGTGCCTGTACAGAAAAAACAGCCCCTTGAGTGCGATGTGCGCCCAAGGGGCTGGAGGTGGGTATCAGTTGATCGCAACGACGAACTGCACGTCGGCCGAGGCCACGCCAGCGCTCACGGTGGCGGCGGTCGAACGGTAGTAGGCTTTGAACTCCATGTCGGTTGGGCCCGTATCGTTCAGGGCATAATCATTGGAGGCTGCACCTGGCGCGACGGGGTTGCCGGTTTTGTCCTTGAGGACAATGACCACGCCCTTGGCACCATCAGCGGTTGGGGTGACAGCGAAGTAAGAACCGGTAGGGTCAGGCGTGCCATTGAAGGTGACATTGGCCTTGCTGGTCGGCGTGAGGCCGCAACTCGCGCCGTCCTTCACACGCAACACGAACCGCCATTCGGCGAGTTCCTGGCCGGTGCCGGTAAAACGACTGGCTTCGAGGTCGCCCATTCTCACCACGTTGCCCACGCTGCCGTCGCCGGGGTTGACGATGTCAATCGGGCAGGTGTTGGCGGTGATCTTGCCTTCGAAAAATATGGTGCCGGTGGTCGCGAATGCCGAGGTGCCAGCCAGGCCGGCAGACAGGCCCAGAGCGAGAGCGAGTAGAGGTTTTTTCAAAGCATCAATCCTTTTGGTTTCAGTAGTGCCCGGCGTCAAACGTCGAGACGATGCCGTGGCAGTGCTGTGGGTATATGGGGGGGGCAGAAAAACTGCGTTGTCTCGATGGCGGCGATTCTAGGAAGGAGGGAGGGGCGCGGATATGAGAGAACTCTCAGTGTTGCCGGGGGATTTGTAACGGGGCAAAAGGTAGTGACGGTGTAAATGAAAGAAGGGCCCATTCACGACAAAAGCTCCTGGCTAACGGGGGGAGTATTTTCCCGTTAGCCAAGAGCGAGACATCAAAAGTGAGAAGGGGGTTAGCTATTTATCGGACGAAGTACGTTGACCAGTTGGGGAGGCGATACGGTCTCACTTGTTTGCCCGATCAGACTCCACGTGCCTTTATCTGGATCTTTTTTGTACTCTCCCCTGGTAATGTGTTGTCCATCGGAAATACGATCTCTGGTTGATTGCCCTGGGGGAGTTCTTACATCACTGGGATCGTACGGTGCCGTGTTCCCTGTTGCACCATCTCGACCCCGAGGGCCAGCCGGGCCAGCCGGGCCAGCCGGGCCAGCCGGGCCAGTCAGGCCAGTCAGGCCGCGCTCTCCAGGCTCTCCTTTGGCGCCAGGCCGGCCACGTAATCCCCGTAGTCCCTGGCGGCCGGGACGTCCCGGTATACGAAATCTGTTTAAAACTGATCTGCCTAAGGGAACAGCACCGGCACCGGCACCGGCACCGGCACCGGCACCAGCACCAGCACCAGCACCAGCACCACCTGCTTCGGATGCCACCGTCGCCGCCGCTTTCGCTGCTGATTTGGCGGCCCCCACACCAGATCTCACAGAGTGAATCGCCCCCCCGCCGACTGCCATACCCAAACCGCTTATACCACCACCGATGGCACTCAGAGTGTAGTCATTCGTCAAGGCCCCTACCACTTGCACTCCAAGACCTCCGCCCTGCATGAGCACCCCAACAACTGAAATAACGTACATGGTTGAAAGGGGCGCGGACCAAGGCATTGCAACGGCCGTCACAGCCAAAATTACGCCCGAGATAGCCACACCAATCCAAAGTCCGATGTCCATGCCTGACCCTCCGCGGTACACCGGCAAATCGCCTGGAGGCCCACTTACGCCGAAATGGCCACTTGGGTCACGCAGGTTAATGGGGTTACCCAGGCAGTATACATACGGATTGACACCGCCTTCAGCGAAGGGGCTGAGCGAATCGGGGCTGTGAAAACGCATCAGGCTTGGGTTGTAGGCTCTATAGCCACGGCCCAACAGATACCAGCCGTGGGACCTTTCACACACCTCGCCGTTGAAGGCCAACAGACTGAGCAATTCATCTTCCTTGAAGAGTTTGCGTTCGCCATAGGCGCTGTAGGCTACCGTGTGCAACGTGCCGTTCAGGCTTTCACCGATGACGCTCGGGCTGGCGTCGGTCAGCAGCAGCACCGTGCGGTCGTGGTCATTGAGGCGTTGCTCGCCCAGCGGCGTATCGCCGTGATGCAGATAATGCGTGCGCTGATCATTCTGCAACGTATGATTCAGGCGATACCCACTATAAAACCGCAGAATTTCTTCCTGCTGATCTTCACGTACGCCGAGCAGACTGCTGTGTCCGTCGTAACGATAGCTGCTCTGAGTGTATTGCCCCGTAGGGTCTTTAACGGTGAGCAGCCGCCCTCTGCTGTCGTAGGCCAATTGCTTGCCGTGTTGATCATTGAGCATGTTGCCATCGGCATCGTATTCGAATGACTGGCTCGCAGGGTAACCACCGGCGGTATAGGTGTGAGTGACCGACGATAGTTGGCAAGCATCGTCTGCCGAGTAGGTAAAGCGTGCGACGTCCAGTGCTCCATCCTTGAACGTGGTGATGCAGCGTTGAATATTGTCCAGCGCGTCAAAGGTGAATACTTGTTCGCCAATGGCATTGCCGTAGACATCGGTTGGCGGGTTTTCGCCGGTGCAGGTGTGCTTGATGAGTCGATTACGCAGGTCGTACGCAAACTCCTCGTTAAGCAGGCTACGGTCGCCAACCTGCAGGTGGCGGGTTTGTAACTGGTCGTCGGCTGACCAGGTCTGAGTGATGGTCCGGGTTGGTTGACCCGTCAGGCGCAGCGTGCGGCTGATTTCCCGATCTTGCGTGTCATATTCCAGTTCGGTTTGCAGTGTGACCTGGGTTCGCAGGTTGCGGGTGGTCGTGCAACTGAGCTGGTTCAAGCCGTTGTAGGTGAATTCGGCTTGCAGTTCGCCTTGTGTCAACCTTTCAGGGCGCCCGAAAGCGTCGTATTCAGTGTGTTGTTCCAGCCCGTCGGTAATGCTCTTGGTCATCTGTCGGCCAAGCATGGAGTAGGTGTAGTGACAGTCCTGGACCAGTTTGCCATTGTCGTACTGTTTTTCGCTTAGCAGATGACTGTCGATGTTGTATTCGTAGCGGATGCCGTTATCGTCGGTTCCCACCCGACTGAGCGCCGTATTCAGGGGATCATAGACGTACGTCTCTTCGTTCTCTGGTGCTGTGATGCCGACCGGCTGCGCGGTCAGATTCAGGTAGTATTGATGATCAATATGTTTTTTGGCCGGGGTGACTCTGCGCCAAACCTGCATTTCTCCCTCTTTGTAGAGGTATTGTTCAACCCGGGGATTGTCCATTGAACCCACCCGCAGTTCAGTCAAACGCTCGAGCCCGTCAAACGTTTGCTGGCCTACCGTCACTTTAGGCTGAGCGACATTGCCGGGAGTGACTTGCAGTTCAATGGCGAGTTCACTGGGGCTGTGTTCGGCAAACCGGCGGCTGACGACGGTTTTATCCGGGAGGGTGGTACTCAGTACGCGCTTCCAGGCGTCGTACTCGTAATGGGTTGTGCGTTCCAGATCGTCAATCAACTCCCTGAGTTGTACGCAGTTGCCTGACCCGTCGTAGACGAAATGGCTGGATCCGACAGTGCCCAGTTGCTTGTCAAGGAGCAGGGCATCCAGACATTGGCTCACCGAGCGGTCGGCTTCTGGGCCCTGAGTGCGCAATATTGCGTTCAAGCGCTGGGCGTCCAGGCGTTCCACCGAAACCACTTTACCGAATCGATTGTAGTGGCTGACGCTCAGGCCGCTGACCTGGACTGGTTGCTCGGCGCTTTCCTGCCAACTGCGTTCAATCCGCCCGTCCTCACCAAAGGGCGACAGGTCGGTAATGCTCGCAACGCCGTCGAGGCTTCTAACGCTGCACTGCATTCCCCAGTTGTCGTACTTGAACGCATGAATGAGGGGAAGGCACTGTTCTCCGAGCCAGTCAAAGTGAGTTTCTTCAACCAACTCCCCAAGTTCGTTGTAAACAGCGGCAGAGGTCTGACGAGGTTCCACGTTCGAATTGGTGCCTGGCTCAAGTCGGCCCTCATACACTGACCGGTTCAGGCCATCGAAGAAGGTATAAGTCTTGACATTTTTGACATCGGTAACGATGAGGCTGGCTTGCTGTCCGTCAGCGGAGGCCAATGTGTATTCATAAGTGCGTGTGGCTTCGGCCTCCGGGTCGCCGGGGGCTATTGTTTCGCTGATTACCCTGCCCAGTGCGTCATAGCGAAGCAGTGTTTGTACGTTGTTCAGATCCTCCTTGAGCACCAGTTGACCGGTGACCAGTGAGTGTTGTTGCTTCAGGTTTTTTTGCACGTGACGGGTGCCTGGCTGGTGGTCGAACCCAGTGACTTGCTCGTCCGTTTGCAGCACCGTTTCACCTGCCAGCGCGCTGACGGGGCGGCTGTACTGATAGTTAGAGACGGTCGACTTGCCATTTATGGTGTCACTGTAGCTCAGCAGGCGACCATGTATAAACACATCGTCAGGCACTTGGTAGTAGCTGCGCAGTGCTTGCTGCAGTTCGATTTCGTTCGTGCCTTCAACTTGCAGCAAGGTTTCACTGGTATTGACCAGCCACTCTGCAAGGCCGCTATCGGTCAACGGCTTGAGGGCTTCGTAACGCAATCGGGTGCGCAAGATGGGAGGGGGGGTATCGCTCTGGCCCTCTGGTGAAGGGTATACCGTGATTTCCTTCAGATTGCGGACAAATCCGTGGGGGTCGGCAGGGCATCCGTCTGATGCTTCTTTGGGATAAAACGCGTAGACGGTCCTGATGCCGCTGGATTCAATTTTTTCGGTTGGATTGCCGTCGGTATCGAAACCGGTTTGTTCCGATTCGGCCCGGTACTTTGTAGCGTCGTTGTCCATTTCCCAACTGGTGGTGGACTTACGGGGCATCTGAAACTGTGGGACTTGCTGTTCGAACGGGCGGTTGTCGGCGTAAAAGTCCGTCACGACCCGTTTG